>JAWWPH010000437.1:0-3296 GCA_033850875.1 Nocardioidaceae bacterium
CGACTTGCCAGCGCCCGACAGGCCCGTGAGGACGATCCCGAACCCTCGCTCGGACCGGGGAGGGAAGCGGCGGCGCAGCTCAGGGGCCACTGCCCGGGGGGTGAACCACTCGGGGAGGTCGTCGCCGGCGGCGAGCCGGCGCCGGAGCTCGGTGCCGCTGATCTGCTGCCGCGCGGTGCCGGTGGCCACGGAGTCCTCGTGCTCGTACGAGGCGGTGGCCGGCACGTACACCATCTGGCTGAACGAGATCACCTTCACCCCGACCTCGTCCTCGTGCTGCTCGAGCAGTTGTTTGGCCTCGGTGGGGCGATAGAAGGGGGCACGCCCGGGGATCGCCCTCGGACCGGCGGGGTCGCGGCCCACGATGACATGGGTGACCCCGTAGTTCTTCCGGATGACCGCGTGCCACAGCGCCTCGCGCGGCCCAGCCATCCGCATCGCCAGGGGGAGCAGCGACAGCATCGCCAGGCCCGTGGGGTAGCTCGGCATCAGTGCCTGGTAACAGCGGACCCGCGTGTACCGGTCGACGTCACCGGGCTGCGTCTCCCCGACGACGGGGTGGACGAGCAGGTGCGCGTCCGCCTGAGCGGCGCCGCGCAGCGTGAGCTCGAGGTGCGCCCGGTGCATCGGGTTGCGGGTGTTGAAGGCGACCACGCGCGTCCAGCCTCGCGTGGCGAACTCCGCCCGCAGCGAGGCCGGTGTGTGACAGAGGTCGGGGAAGTCGTGGTGCGAGAAGGGTTGGAGCACCTCCAGCCTTCCGGTGACGTACCAGGGATTCGTGCGACGAAGCAGGTACTCGACCCCCGGATGCCGCTCGTCGGTCGTGGCGAACACGGCGGAGGCTTCTGCACGCAGATCGGGCTGCCAGGCCTGTGTCACGTGGATGGCGGCGACCATGACGCCCTCGGCATCCCGCAGCGCCAGGGACCCACTGGCCTCGACAGCCTTGATCGTCTCGGTGCTCACGTCCAAGGTGACGGGCATCGGCCACAGGGAGCCGTCGATGAGCCGCATCGACTCGCAGACCGAGGCATGGTCCTCCTGCCCGAGGAAGGTCGCCAGCGGGGCGAAGCCACCGCAGGCGAGCATCTCGAGGTCGCACAGCTGCCGTCGGGTGAGTCGCCAGCTCGGCCACCGAAGCGCGTCGCGCATCAGCTCGGCACGGCGGGAGGACCTCACCACAGCGGAGCCCGGCTCGCCGAGCTCGGATGCGGCTGCGTCAGAAGGCAACGTCCGTCCTCTCCAAGGGGCGATGTCAAGCGTAACGAGAGCGACGCCTCACAGGCACAAAATGAGAAATGCGGCGGTGACCGCGAACGAAGGCACTTCTGTCGAACGGAAAGCCGTGTTCAGTAAGTCGCTCACCGTAGTAATTGGACCGCGGGGGCGCGAATAGCGCAGCAGACCCCTCGCTGCGCGTTACCAATCACTTACTGCTCGAGTTATTCCGTCCCATTAGACCCATTCCAAGAGGAATATCAAATATTTGGCGTTTTCCCCGCCTTCGGATGCTACTTTCGCGTCCTTGGCGCCGCCATGACACGAATTCGTGTCGGCGTCCTCGTGCTCTGGACGCAATTTGAGGTGGCTGCAATGTTCGGTGTGGTGCAAACCGGCGCGTGGAAGCGTCGGCTGGCGATCGCGGTCGTTCCCGCATTGGCCGGCATCGGTCTGGCCGTAGTTCCGGCAGCAGCCGCGACGACAACGGTCGTCTCGCTGACCTTCACCGACGGCAACAGCAGCCAGTTCGACTATGCGCGGCCCGTTTTGCTGTCCCACAACATGAAGGGCACGTTCTACGTCGCCAGCGGCTGGGTCGACGCCGGCTCGAACTCGAGCATGTCGGCGCTCCAGATCCGCACTCTCTACCGCGACGGCGACGAGATCGGCGGCATGGGCAAGGACCACAAGAGCCTCACGGACACCACGACGACGACGGCCTACAAGCAGGCGCAGGTGTGCGACGACCGCACCCGCCTCATCCAGCTCGGAGTCGACCCGCAGACCTTCGCCTACCCCCAGGCGGCCGTGGACGCTGCCGCCAAGCAGATCGTCCAGGGCTGCGGCTACCGCGCCGGCCGGACGATCGGCGGGCTCGCGGCCACCTCCGCGCCGTACGCCGAGGCCGTTCCACCGGCCGACGCCTTCAACGTGCGCACGGCCAACTTCCCGACGGGCGCAGTCACCTTGGCGACGCTGCAGGCGGCCGTCAACGCCGCCAACTCCCACGGCGGGGGATGGCTGCCCATGTCGTTCACCCAGGTATGCCACCAGGGCGCCAGCAACTACAGCACCTGCATGGGGTCCTCGAAGGCGATAGACGACGCGGTCTTCTCGCAGTTCCTCGACTGGCTGCGCAACACCGGCCAGAGCGGTGGCGCACCTGCCGGCGTGTCCGTGAACACCGTCAGGTCCGTGATGGGCGCCCCTGCGCCTCCTGTTCTGAACCCCGACCCGACCACCGTCTCCCTGACCTTCAACGACGGCAACTCCACGCAGTACAAGTACGCGCGGCCGCTGCTGCAGTCCAACCATCTCAAGGCGAGCTTCTACGTCCCGACCAACTGGATCGACAAGTCGTTCGCGGCCACGATGTCGTGGTGGCAGCTCGACGACCTGTACCGCGACGGTGACGAGATCGGCGGCATGGGCCGCGACCACAAGGACCTGACCGATTCGTCGACCACAGCGGCGTACAAGACGGCCCAGGTCTGCGACGACTTCAACCGCCTTCAGGCGCAGGGCTACTCACCCCAGACGTTCGACTACCCAGGCGGTGCGTACAACGCCGCGGCAAAGAGCATCGTCTCGGGCTGTGGCTACGTCGGCGCGCGCGCATCGGGCGGTCTCACCACAACCGGTCCGACGTACGCCGAGAGCCTTCCCCCGAAGGACGCCCTCGCCATCCGTACCGCCAACACCTCCGGCAGCGGGCCGCTGTCACTGTCCGACCTGCAGGGCGGCGTGACAGCGGCGGCCTCGAACGGCGGCGGCTGGGTACCGCTGTCGTTGACGCAGGTCTGCCACCAGGGCGCGTCCGACTACACCACCTGCATGCAGTCGTACAAGCCGGTCGACGACGCCGTCCTCGGCCAGTTCTTCACCTGGCTCGCCAATGCGGGCCAGGCCGGTGGTGCTCCCGCCGGTGTCCAGGTCAAGACCGTCGCCGACGCTCTCGGCCTCCCCACGCCGCCGGTGCTGGCGCCTCGGCCGCTCTCGGTGTCGATCAGCTTCGACGACAGCGACGCGAGCCAGTTCCCGACCGCGGCGATGCTGCAGCAGCACGGGATGCACGG
>JAWWPH010000438.1:0-4232 GCA_033850875.1 Nocardioidaceae bacterium
AGGACAGTGGACTTCGTCGGGTCACCGTCGGTGGTCACGTCGTCGAGTTCGCAACCGGAAGGCTGGAGGTACCTTCGGCGGAGGGCTAGGGCACCATGGGCTCGCAGTCCGACCGACGCGACATACGCGCCCACTCGACGCGACATACGCGCCCACTCGACGCGACATACGCGCCCACTCGGGGGCGGGGGCGCGTGCGTACGTGGGCAAGTTCGGCGTCACAATGGCCTACGGTCGGTCTAGACATCGGGGACCGGACTACTACCCGGTCAGGGCGACTCACGACAGGCGGGCCATGGACATCCCCTCACGCGTCAAGACGTGGCTGGGGCGACGGCTACTGGCCCGCGCACAACGCAGCAACGTCGACCTGACCAAGCTGCCGATGGTGCCGGACTCGCTGATCATGCCGCTGCAGCGCAACGGGCTCGACCCGGTACCCGCGCTCGCTGAGATGCGCGAGGCCGCACCCGTCACGAAGCTGACCCGGCTGTTCGGCATGAATGTCTGGGTCGTCACCGGTCACGAGGCCACCCGGACCGTCCTGGCCAACACCTCCGACTTCAGCAACGACATCCGGCCGCTCGTAGGTGGGAGCCAGGAGTCCTCGGACCGGTATATCGGCGGGCTCGGCTTCACGGATCCGCCCGAGCACACCCGGCTGCGGAAGATCCTGACGCCGGAGTTCACCATGCGGCGCCTCGACCGCCTGAAGCCGACGATCAAACGGATCGTGGACACCCAGCTCGACGTCCTCGAGGCGAACGGTCCCGTCGTCGACCTGGTCGAGCACTTCGCCGCGCCGATCCCGTTCCTCGTCATCTGCGAGCTGCTCGGGCTCCCCGACGAGGACCGGGCCGGGTTCCAGGCGCTCGGCCACGCCCGCTTCGACGTCTCCGGCGGCGGCATCGGGACGCTAGGAGCCGTGTCGGAGTCGCGCGAGTTCCTGCTGGAGGCCGTCCGCAAGCAGAGACGGAATCCAGGCGACGGCCTGCTCGGCAAGATCGTCGAGGAGCGGGGCACGGACCTCGACGAGCTCGACCTGGCCGGCTTGGCCGACGGCGTCTTCACCGGCGGGTTCGAGACGTCTGCCAGCATGATCGCGCTCGGCGCCCTGGCCCTGCTGCAGAAGCCCGAGGCCTTCGCACTCCTGCGCGACAACGACGACTCCGTCGACGCGGTCGTAGAGGAGCTGCTGCGCTACCTCGCCGTCGTCCAGATCTCGTTCCCGAGGTTCGCCAAGCAGGACATGGTGCTCTACGGCAACAAGATCACCGCCGGCGACGTCGTCGTGTGCTCCCTCTCCGGCGCCAACCGCGACAGCGCGCTGGGTGACGCCATGGACGACTTCAACCCGCTCCGCCCACCGGTGGCGCACTTCGCCTTCGGGCACGGGTTCCACCGCTGCATCGGCGCCGAGCTGGCCCGCATGGAGCTGCGGTCGGCGTACCCCGCCCTCGTCCGCCGGTTCCCCCGGATGTCGCTCGCCGTCGACCCGGCCACGCTGACGTTCCGCAAACTCTCGATCGTCTACGGCGTGGAGGCGCTGCCGGTCGACCTCGGCTGACCGACGTTGCCGCTCGAACGCGAGGATACGTGCATGTGGGACCTGGCGATCGTCGGCGCCGGCCCGGCGGGATCCGCCGCCGCACTCGGCGCGCTGACCGCCAACCCCCGCCTGCGGGTCGCGCTGCTCGATCGGGCCGACTTTCCCCGGGACAAGTCGTGCGGCGACGGCATCGCCCCTCACGTGCTCGACGTGCTGAGCGAGGTCGGCGTGTCCGGACTGCTCGACGACTGGCGCCCGGTACGCCGGCTCAGGCTGCAGCGCGCGGACGTGACCACGCTTCGCGACATGACGAGACCGGCCTGGGTGGTTCCCCGGACCGTGTTCGACGCCCGCCTGGTCGAAGCAGCCGTACGGGCCGGCGCCCAACTGCGCCGGGTACGGGTCAAGACGGTGGACGTCGGGGCGGATGGTGTCCGCCTCGGCGCGGACGTCTCGGCGCGCGTCGCCATCGGCGCCGACGGCGCCCATTCGGTCGTCCGGTCCGCGATGGGAATGGCGCCGGTACGCCGCCGGGCCCTCGCCCTGCGAGGCTACGCGCCGACGCCGGCGGCCCGGGCTGGCCAGCAGGTCATCGTGTTCAGTGAGACGCGGCAGCCGTCGTACGCGTGGTCCTTCGATCGAGGAGACGGGCTCGCCAACGTCGGCTACGGCGAGCTCCTGCGCAAGGGTCGCGCTCCGCTGTCGCGAGCCGAGCTCTTGCAACGGCTGGACTCGTTGCTTCCCGGTGCGACGGCCGGGGGTGGGCAGTGGCTCGGCCACCACCTGCCCCTGTCGCCGTGGCGCTGGCAGCAGGCCGACGGCCGGGTGCTCCTCGCCGGCGACGCGGCCGGACTGATCAACCCCGTGACGGGCGAAGGGATCTACTACGCGGTCGCCACCGGCGTACTCGCCGGCAGGTCGGCGGCCGCGGCACTCGAGGCGGGGGACCCGGACAGTGCCGGCCGCCGCCACCGGGTCGCCGTGCGCTCGCTCCTTGGTCGCCATCTGCGGCACACCGCCGCCGCGTCGAGGCTCGTCTCGGTTCCCGCCGCGGTCGAACGCTGCCTACGCGCGGCGACGCGAGACCAGCACGTCTTCGACGACCTGGTCGAGATCGGGCTCGGCCGCGGCCTGATCACGCGTCGGGTTGTGAGCACCATCCTGAGGGACCCTCGTACCAGCACCCCCTGACCGGCGATGCCAATGCCCTGGTGTCCGGAGCCGGAGTCCGATCCAATGGGGGCGTGGACGTCGATGTGACAGGCACTGCTCCCCCATTGGACGGCACCGCGGAGGTGCGGACCGGCGTACTCCGCGTGCTGCTCGCTGACGACAACCTGCTGGTCCGGGAGGGCGTCCGGGCGCTGCTCACCGTACGGTCGGGTCTCGCCGTCGTGGCCGTCGCCGACGACTACGACAGCCTCGTGGCTGCGGCGGAGGAGCACCGGCCCGACGTCATCGTCACCGACATCCGGATGCCGCCGTCGTTCACCGACGAGGGGATCGCGGCGGCCAAGCACGTCCGCGGTCTCCAGCCGGGCACCGGTGTCGTCGTGCTGTCGCAGTACGACGACCCCGAGTACGCCGTCGCGCTGCTCACCGAAGGGGCGGCCGGCTTCGCCTACCTGCTCAAGGAAAGGGTCGCCGACGGCGACCGCCTGGTACGGGCCGTCCACGAGGTCGCCTCGGGCGGCTCGATGCTGGATCCCGAGATCGTCCAGGCTCTGGTGACGCCCGCGCGGCCCCTCGACGGCCTCTCACCGGACGAGGAGAAGATGCTGCAGCTCGTCGCCGAAGGGCGCCCGGTGAAGGCCATCGCCGCCAGCCTGGGCACGACGCCGGAGGCGGTGGACGCCCGGGTCGACGAGTTGTTCCTCCACCTCGCGGCAGACGCCAGCTCGGGACGCTCCGGCGCCCTGCGGCGGCTCAAGATGCTGCACACGGCGATCGTCGAGCGCGAGGAGCAGGGCGAGACGCTCAGCCGGCTCCTCCCCGGCGGGCTGGCCGATCGGCTGCGTCGCGACAAGGGCGCGATCGAGCGTGAGGAGCGGCTGACCGTCACGGTGCTGATGTCCGACGTCCGCGGTTACTCGACGATCGCGGAGCGCACGGACCTTTCGGTCCTTGCCCGCCAGCTCAATGCGCACCGCAAGGAGATGAACGGCGCGATCCTGCAGGAGGGCGGCACCGTGATGCAGTACGTCGGCGACGCGGTCATGGCGGTCTTCGGCGCTCCCCTACAGCAGCCCGACCACGCCGCACGCAGCGTCGCCGCCGCGGCTGCCATGCACGAGCGGCAGGCGCTGCTGGACGAGCGCTGGGCCGCCGAAGGCCTGTCCCCCTTCGGCCTCGGCATCGGGCTGTCGACGGGAGACGTGGCTGCGGCCATGCTCGGCAGCGAGGAGCGGATCGAGTACACGCTGGTCGGCGACACGGTCAACCTGGCGCAGCGGCTGCAGGATCTCGCCCGGCCCGCCGGCTCGACCGTCGCGAACGCGGCCACCGTCGAGCAGGCTCCCCAGTGGAGGTTCGAGCCGATCGGCGAACAGCACGTGAAGGGCCGCGCCGCAACCGTGCACGCGTTCCGCCTGAGCGGGCCGCAAACGACGTCGAGGAGTGTCGCGCCATGACGGAGCCGCTGCTGACTGTACGAGGGGTGCGTAAGACGTTCCAGGCCGAGGTG
>JAWWPH010000442.1:0-4624 GCA_033850875.1 Nocardioidaceae bacterium
GTGCCGTTCTTGAGGTCGTTGGTCGTCGCCATCGTGCGGCCTTCGCTTTCGGTGTGTACGGGGTCTGGAGGTGCCCGACCTGCTCAGGTCGCGCCGGCACGGCTAGCCGCACCGGGGACGTCTGCGGGGCGCAACGGCACCGCCGCCGGCCGCTCGCACGGGACGACCCTCATTCTAGCCCGATGGGACCGCCGGTCGGCCCGGTCCGGCGCGGCGACGAGAGGTCGAGCAGCCGCAATCCCACTATGCTGCCCACCATGTCCTGGCTGGTCATTGTCGTGCTGCTCGTGGTGTTCGTCGTGCGGATGTGGCTCTCGATGGTGACGCGACGGCGCCAGCGAGCGAGCGTGGAGGCGCGTGTCCCGGCGCAGCGGACGCCGCCGACGTCAATGGAGCAGCCGGCGACCGCCGGACCCGAGCCGTCCGGCGCGATAGCCGTGCCGGTCGGCGGCGCACGCGGGCCCGTCACCTACACCTCGCAACCAGCGGTCGACGTCGACGCGGAGCTGGAGGGCAGAGTGCAGGCCCTGATGAGCTCCGGCTTCGAGGCGGGCGCGGTCCGCCTGCTCTGCGACGAGCTGGGGATCGGCATCCACGACGCGCAGCAAACCGTCCGTGCCCTGGCGGCTCACGCGCCCGCCGACGCGGCCAGCCAGGACAGCGCCAGCCGGTAGGACTCCGTGCCGAATCCGGCGATGGTCCCGGTCGCGACGCCTGCGATCACGCTGGTGTGGCGGAACGTCTCCCGTGCCGCGGGGTTGGTGAGGTGGACCTCGACGAGGGGAGCGCGCAGCTGCGCGCAGGCGTCACGCAGCCCGTAGGAGTAGTGGGTGAACGCCGCCGGGTTGAGCACGACCGGGGTTCCGGCGTCCGCCGCCTCGTGCAGCCAGCCGATCAGCTCCGCCTCGTCGTCGCTCTGCCGGACCTCGACGTCGAGCCCGAGCTCGTTGCCCCACCGCGCACAGGACGACACGAGGTCGGCGTACGGCGTCGACCCGTACACCTCGGGCTCGCGGGCTCCCAGCCGGCCCAGGTTGGGCCCGTTGAGCACCAGGACACGCACGGGTGCCGCCCCTACCCGGCGAGGCGCGCGAAGGCGCCTTCGAGAAGCGCGTCGGGCGGCGCCTGGAGGATGGCCGGCCGGCCGACGGATTCGATGATCACGAAGCGCAGTCTGTCACCTCGCGACTTCTTGTCGACGCGCATCGCCTCGTGCAGCTCCCGCCACGGTGCGCCGGCGTACCCGGTGGGCAGCCCGAGCGATTGCAGGACCCGGCGGTGCCGCTCGGTCGTCGCCTGGTCGAGGCGGCCCGCGAGCCGAGCCAGCTCGGCGACGTACACCATGCCGATCGAGACCGCCTCGCCGTGCCGGAGCGTGTACCGCTCCGCCCGCTCGATGGCATGGCCCAGCGTGTGCCCGTAGTTGAGCGCCTCGCGGCCGACCTCTCGACCGGTCGACGTGAACTCCCGGAAGTCGCGAGACACCGTCTCGGCCTTGACGCGCACCGCCCGCTCGATCAGCTCGCGGACCGCCGACGATGCGGGATCGAGCACGGCCGCGCTGTCCGCCTCGCAGATGCCGAGGATCTGCTCGTCGGCGATGAACCCGCACTTGACCACCTCCGCGAGGCCACTGGCCATCTCGGCGGGCTCGAGCGTCTGAAGCGTCTCGAGGTCACAGACCACGCCCGAAGGCTCGTGGAACGCCCCGACCAGGTTCTTGCCCTCCGCGGTGTTGATGCCCGTCTTGCCGCCCACGGCGGCGTCGACCATGCCCAGCAGCGTGGTCGGCACGTGGACCACCCGGATCCCCCGCAGGAACGTCGCCGCGACGAACCCGGCAAGGTCGGTGGTGGCTCCCCCGCCGATGCCGACCACCGCATCGGAGCGGGTGAACCCGAGGCGGCCCAAGATCTGCCAGCAGTGCGCCGCCACCTCCGCCGACTTCGCCGCCTCGGCATCCGGGACCTCGACGAGCGAGGCGGTGTAACCCGCTTGTCGGAGCTGGGCGCTGAGCGCCCGGGCGCGACCCGTGAGCATGCGAGGATGCACGACGGCCACCCGCCGCACGTCCTCGCCGAGCATCGCCGGCAGCTCCGCGGCCAGCCCGGTGCCGACCACCACGTCGTACGGCGACTCGGCCCGGACCCTGATGCGGGTCGGGTCAGCCACGGAGGTACCGGTCGACGGAGTCGGCGACCGCCTCTGCGGACAGGTCGTCGGTGACGACGGTCAGCTCGGCGAGCTCCTCGTACAGCGGGCGGCGGGCGTCGAGGAGCGCCTTGAGCTGGCTGCGGACGTTGCCGAGAAGGAGCGGGCGGGTGACGCCCAGCCCGACCCGGGCGGCCGCGGCGGGGAGCCCGACGTCGAGGAAGACGACCTGCTGGCCCGCGAGCAGGGCGCGGGTCGCCGCGCTCGTCACGGCGCCGCCCCCGAGGGCCACCACCCCGCGCTCGGAGGCCAAGGCGTCGGCGACGGCCGCGGACTCGAGCTCACGGAAGGCGGCCTCCCCGTCGTCGACGAAGATGTCGGCGATCGGCTTGCCGGCGCGGGCCTCGATCACGTCATCGGTGTCGCATGCCCCGACGCCCCATCGACCCGCCAGCAGGGCGGCGACCGTGGACTTGCCGGCACCGGGCGGACCGACGAGGACGACTCGGGGCCGGTCACCGCCAGGCGGCGTGCGGCCGGCGTCCCGGGGGTCGTCCGAAGCGCCCGTCGGCATCAGCGCACCGTGAGGTTGTCGAGGTAGCCGTCGCGGTTGCGACGCGTCTCGGCGACGGAGTCGCCACCGAACTTCTCCAGTGCGGCGTCCGCCACCACGAGCGCGACCATCGCCTCGGCCACCACGGCCGCGGCCGGGACGGCGCAGACGTCCGAGCGCTGGTGGTGCGCGACCGCAGCCTCTCCGGTCGCCACGTCGACCGTCCTGAGCGCCCGCGGGACCGTGGAGATCGGCTTCATCGCGGCGCGCACCCTGAGCGCCTCACCGGTCGACATGCCGCCCTCGGTACCGCCCGAGCGGCCCGATGTCCGCCGGATCCCGTCTGGGCCCGGCTCGATCTCGTCGTGGGCCAGCGACCCCGGACCGTGCGCGACCTCGAAGCCGTCCCCGACCTCGACACCCTTGATCGCCTGGATGCCCATCAGCGCTCCGGCGAGCCGCGAGTCGAGGCGGCGGTCCCAGTGCACATAGGAGCCCAGCCCGGGAGGCAGCCCGTAGGCGACGATCTCGACCACCCCGCCGAGGGTGTCGCCGTCCTTGTGGGCCTTGTCGATCTCGGCGACCATCGCCGCGCTCGCCTCCGGATCGAGACACCGGACCGGGTCCGCCTCGAGCCGCTCCCTGTCGCCGGCCGTGGGCAGCACCCCCCGGGGCGCCTCGGCGGCGCCGATCGACACCACGTGAGCGACCAGCTGTACGTCGAGGGCCTGGTCGAGAAAGGCGCTCGCGACCGCGCCGAGCGCGACCCGGGCAGCCGTCTCGCGGGCACTCGACCGTTCCAGCACCGGCCGGGCCTCGCCGAACCCGTACTTCTGCATGCCGACGAGATCGGCGTGCCCGGGACGCGGCCGGGTGAGAGGGGCGTTGCGGGCAAGTCCCTGCAGCACCGCGTCGTCGACGGGGTCGGCCGCCATCACCTCGTCCCACTTCGGCCACTCGGTGTTGGCGATCGTGATGGCCACCGGCCCACCCAGCGTCCGCCCGTGGCGTACACCGCCAAGCAGCGTCACGGCGTCCTGCTCGAACGTCATCCGGGAACCGCGGCCGTACCCGAGGCGCCGGCGCGCGAGAGCGGCCGCGACGTCGGCGGTCGTGATCGCCACGCCGGCGGGCACCCCTTCGAGGATCGCGACCAGGGCCTGACCGTGCGATTCCCCTGCCGTGAGCCATCGGAGCATGAGCGAAGTCTGTCACGGGCCCGAACTCAGCCCGAGAGGTACAGCGACGCCAACGCCGGCCCGAACGCCGCGCCGACCAGGCCGCCGAGCAGCATGAACGGGCCGAAGGCGAAGGCTCGCCGGCCCCCGCCGCGCCGCCGGAGCGACAGCACGAGACCACCAACCGCCCCGAGCACGAACCCGGAGTACAGGCCCGTCAGGAGGGACGCCCACCCCAGGTACCCGAGAGGGATGCCCAGCAGCCCCGAGAGCCGCACGTCGCCGTAGCCCAGCCCACTGGGGTGGACCAGCCACAGCAGCAGGTAGAAGCCGCCCATGACGAGCCACCCCAGGGCGGCTCCGGCGAGGTGGCGCGGCCCGGCGTCCACGGCAGCCGCCAGGCACACCAGCGCGACCACGACCACGTACGACGGTGCGACGATGCGGGTGGGCAGCAGCCGGGTGCGGGCGTCGACGTAGCCGAGCACCACCCCGGCGCCCGCCAGGTAGAGCCAGGCGGCGAGCACCGGCTGGAAGCCCAGCCGCCACCCCAGTGCGGCGCCGGCCAGCGCACCGACCGAAGCGAGCTCGGCCGCGAGGTGGCGCCGCGCCGCGATCTGCCGGTAGGGGGCCTTGTCCGGCGCAGCAGCCACCGGCTCGGGCAGCCTGCCGACAACCAGCGGCCCGGCGGTGCAGAGGAGCGCTGTCAGCACCGCGCCGACGATCGCGGGCGGCACGTCGG
>JAWWPH010000463.1:0-6761 GCA_033850875.1 Nocardioidaceae bacterium
CCAGGATCGAGAAGGTGTTGACGATGATGAACGAGCCAACGACCAGGGCCACGCCGGCGAACACCAGCAAGAAGATGGTGAAGAACTCCAGTCCCTTCTGCACCGACGTCTCTGTCTCGCTCTGCACGGTGGCTCCGGTGACTGCCTCGAGGTTCGACGGCAGCACCCCAGCCACGGCCGCGCGCAGCGTCGCCTGGCTGACTCCGGGAGATGCGGTCGCCGACAGGGACGTCACTGTGCCGTCGGGGGCGAAGGCGTGTCGAGCGGTGGCTTCGTCGACCAGGACCGCTGTGGCACCGAACAGGGAGCCGAAGTGGACCTCGCCGGTGATGGTGACCTGTCGTGCCTGGTCACCGATGACGGCGCGGGTGCGGTCCCCGACGTGCAGGTGGGCGCGGTCCAGGGTGCTGGTCTCGACGGCGACCTCGCCGGGGCCGGTGGGTCCGCGTCCTGAGACAAGGGTGAACGAGGGGTCTTCCTTGGAGTAGGCGAACCCGAGCGACGGCGCGGCGCCGTTGCGGACCGCAATGCCGTCACTGCCGGCCAGGATGGCGGTCCCCTGCAGGTCTGGCCTCACCCGGGCCGCCCCCGGGACGGCTGCGATCGTGGGTACCAGAGACAAAGGTACGCCGGGTCGCACGGTGGAGGCGTCCACAGAAACCGGCGACACGGCCTCGGTCCCGGCGCCACGCACCGACACGTCGAGCCCCTTGGACGACTGCGCCACGAGCCCGCCGAGGGTGTTGTCGATACTGTCGCGAAGGACGAAGGTACCGGTGACGAACGAGACCCCGAGCATCACAGCGAACGCGGTGAGGAGGAGCCGGACCACGTGATCCTGCAGTCCCCTGAGCGTGACGTGCAACATGTCAGGAGTCCCGGTCGGCGAGCTCGAAGCTTTTCATCCGATCAAGGACCAACGCGGTGGTTGGCGAGAGGATCTCGTCGACGATGCGCCCGTCGACGAGGAAGAGCACCCGGTCGGCGTAGGACGCCGCGACTGGGTCATGGGTGACCATGACGATGCTCTGTCCGAAGTCGTCGACACAGTGGCGCAGGAACGCCAAGATTTCGGCGCTGGCTCGCGAATCAAGGTTGCCGGTGGGCTCGTCGGCGAACACGATCGCAGGCCGACGTACTAGAGCCCGCGCGCAGGCCACCCGCTGCTGCTGGCCGCCCGAGAGCTCGTCGGGTCGATGGGTCAGGCGGTCCCTGATTCCCAGAGTGTCTATCACCGTGTCGAACCACGCGGCGTCGAGCCGTGCGCCCGCGATGTCGACGGGCAAGGTGATGTTCTCGCGCGCCGTGAGTGTCGGCACCAGGTTATAGGCTTGGAAAACGAAGCCGAGTCTGTCGCGTCGCAACAGTGTCAGCGCCTTGTCCTTGAGCCCGCGGATGTCGACACCGTCGATGTCCACCCGGCCTGACGTCGGTGCGTCGAGGGCAGCCATGCAGTGCATCAGCGTAGATTTCCCGGACCCCGAGGGGCCCATGATCGCGGTGAGCCTCCCACGCCCGAACTCCACGGTGACATCGTCGAGGGCCACGACCTGGGCGTCGCCCGCCCCGTAGATCTTGCACAGATGCTCGGATCGGGCAACCGCCGTCCCGCCGGTCAGACCGGCAATCTCGGCAGCGCTGCGGTCTCGAGTGATCGTCATGCGGAGCTCCAGAACGGTCCAGCGAGGAGGCTGACCGAGTGCGACGGGCACACCGCTCGGACGTTCAGCGACGCACTTCCCTACCCATGGACGCTAGACGCGCCGCCACGGCATCGATAGGGCCAAAGGCCCCCCCTCGACAGGACCTGCGGTACTAGCGGGTTCCGCGCCGATGCGGTGGTATCGAGATGTCAAGTGAACGCGCCAGGACGGCGGTTGACACCTACCCGGACGGGGTCATGAACAGATGAACGACAGCGCTACCGTACTGGCCAGCGACAGCATCGCGCAGGCGGACACTTCGACCCTTCTCGACGCCCAGCTAATGGCCTACGACGTCGTCCTCACCGAGCACCTCGTCATCGAGGCGGACACCACCGTCGTCTTCGAAGCGGCGAAGAACTTCGACTTCATCACCACACGATCGCCCTTCGTCACCGTCTTGATGACCGCACGGAGTCTGCCGAGTCGGTTGAGCGGTCACCCTGCCGCCGCCCCCCAGACGTTGATGCTGGCACGGGACCCCGGCGCGCTGCCCGGCTGGCTGCTCCTCGGCGAGGTTCCTGGTCGGGAGGTCGTGTTCGGCGCCGTGGGCACGTTCTGGAAACCTCGCATCGACTGGCGCGACCTGGCCGCGGACGAGTTCGCTGACTTCGCGGAACCGGGCTGGGGAAAGATCGCCTGTCACCTGTTGGTACGACCCGACGGTCCTGGCAGATCAATCCTCACGTACGAGTGCCGTACCGCTACCACCGACGCCGTCTCGCGGGAGCAGATGGGGCGCTACTGGTGGCTGATCCGCGCCTTCGTGGCCTACGTGCTGCGCGCCGTTCTCCGCACGATCCGTGAAAACGTCACCCCGCATGCCTAGCCCACTGCTCGTCGACCTCCCGGCCCGCCGCAAAGTCGACACTCCTTTGAACCCGACCTGGACAGCCACCGAACGCGCCGTGGGACGGGCTGCGTGCTGGGTGATCTTCGTGCTGTCGGTCGCCTACGTGCCGGCGATGCTGGCGGGCTTCCTCGCCAACGGCGGCTTCGACGAGCCCGTGGCGGATCCCTATCTCGCCATCATGGAAGTGCTGATCCTGCTCATGGCGATCCCGCTCGTGATGCTCTTCGCCTGTGTGCACGCTTATGCCCCAGCGAACCGGAAGACGCTCAGCCTCAGCGCGCTCGCGCTGGTCACCGTCGCAGTCGGCATCACCGTCTGCGTCCATGTGGTCCAGCTGACGGCGGGTCGCCAGCTCGGTGCGGCCACCTCGCCGGGCTACAACCTGCTGCTCAGCTGGACCTGGCCATCGGTTGCCTTCGCACTCGACATCGCCTCCTGGGACTTCTTCCTGGGCTTCGGCCTTATCCTGGCCGCCACCGCCTTCACCGGCTCCGGCCCCCCTCGCCTCGTGCGCCGCGGGCTCCTGGTCAGCGGCGCCGTCTGCCTGTTCGGGCTGGCGGGGGCGGCGACCGGCAACATGGGTATGCGGGACATCGGCATCGCAGGGTACGCCGTCATCCTGCCGGTGGTGCTGCTGGTGATGGCGCGCGTGTTCGCAGCAACACCTGGCGCGGAGACCCCGCGATGAACGTCACCCCCGACCCTTCAGCAGCGCTGACACCCCCGGCCCAGGCCATCGGCCTCGCCGCGGTCGTGTTCTCGGCCCTCTACTTCATCTCCGACGTGCTCGAACTCCTCCACGGCGGCTTCTCGACCGCCCAGTTGGTCCTCACCTACGTCGCTGAGGCCGCCATCCCTCTCTTCGTCATCGGGCTGTACGCCGTACAGCGGCCGCACATCGGGAGGCTGGGTCTCCTCGGCGCAGTCGCCTATGCCTACGCCTACGTCTTCTTCACCGGCACCGTGCTGCTGGCCCTGGTAACCCACCCACGCAACTGGGAGGCCCTGGTGCGAGACCTCGGACCCTGGGTCACGGTCCACGGTTTGTTGATGGTGCTCGCCGGTTCCGCCTTCGGCGTGGCGGTGGTACGCGCCCGGGTGCTGCCGCGCTGGACCGGCATCCTCCTGCTCGTCGGGGTCGTCCTGGTCGCCCTCGCGTCACCGCTACCGGGCGCGGCTCAGACGCTCTGCGCCGGTGTACGGGACCTCGCCTTCGCCGGCATGGGCCTGTCACTGCTACCCCTCCCCCGACCCATCCGCGCGCCGACCGAGAGGAGCGTCGTCCATGTACACGCTTAAGTTCCAGAACGTCACCAAACGCTACGGGAAGGAGGTCGTCGTTGACGACCTCACCTTCACCGTCCAGCCCGGACGGGTCACCGGTTTCCTGGGGCCCAATGGCGCCGGCAAGTCCACGGCGATGAAGATCCTGCTCGACCTCGCCAAGGCCGATCACGGTCGCGCCTCGATCGGCGGGACGCGGTACCGCGAGATGCACGACCCCGCTCGAACCGTGGGGGTCGTCCTCGAACCCAACGCCTTCCACCCCGGACGCACCGGGCGCAATCATCTACGGGTCCTCGCCGATGGCGCAGGCATCGCCCCTGGCCGGATCGCCGAAATGCTGGAGGCAGTCGGCCTCGGGCATGCGGCCGACCGTCACGTGGGCGGCTACTCCCTGGGGATGCGGCAGCGCCTTGGATTGGCGGCCGCCCTGCTCGGCGACCCACCCGTCCTGGTGCTCGACGAGCCCGGCAACGGACTGGACCCACAAGGCATCCGCTGGCTCCGCGACCTGCTCCGCGAGCGTTCCGCAGCAGGAGGCACCGTGTTCGTCTCCAGCCACCTGCTGGCTGAGGTCGAGCACCTCGCCGACGAGATCGTAGTCCTCAGCCATGGCCAACTCGTCACCACCGGCACCCTTGCTGCGCTGCAGCAGGCGGGCACGTCAGTCCGCACCGAGGCCCCTGCTGCGCTCGCCCAGCTTCTGAAAGTGGCTGGTGCCACCGTCCACACCGGCACCGAGGGCGAGCTCGTCGTCCGAGGTATCGGCATCGCCGAAATCGGGGACCGAGCCTGCGCCGCCGGAATCGCCCTGCACGAGCTGAGTCCCCAGGCCGGCTCCCTGGAAGAGCTGTTCCTCGGCTGGACGAGCAGCGACTCCACCCTCGCCGTGAACACCGACATGAACGTCGCCACCGAGCCCGAAAGACAGGCAGTACCGCTATGACCACCATGCTCCGACTCGTTCGCGGAGAGATCCGCAAGCTCACCACCACCAAACTGCCGTGGGGCTTCCTCGCCGTCTTGGTCGTCATAGCCGGACTCGACGCGGCGGTGGTTGCCTTCGCCACCGACATGGACGGCAGCAAGGCGTTCGTCGCCACCGCCGCGGATCAACAATCGCTGATGGCCTTCGCCTTCAACGCCATGATAGGCACCAGCCTGTTCGGCGCCATTGCCGTGGCCCGTGAGTACGGGCACCGCACCGTCGTGCCGATGTTCCTCACCTCCCCCAACCGCGTCAAAGCGGCGCTTGCGCAACTGATCGCGGTACTGATCGGCGGAGCGGTACTCGCGTTCATCGGGCAAGCGTTGGTTGTCACCGGGATCGCCCTGGCGCTGCCGAGCACCCATCATGGCTTCCTGGTTTCCGCCCCTGACCTCGCCCGGGTCTTCGGAGCTACGACGTTCGCCGGAGCGATCGGTGCGGCCCTCGGAGCGGGACTCGGCGCCCTCATCCGCAACATCGGCGGGGCAGTGACCACCGCCGTGCTGCTGCTCTTCGTGATCCCCCCGCTCGCCGCACAGCTGTTCAGCGACGCCGGATCGTGGATACCGACCTCACTTCTCGCCGTCATCTCCGGCGTCAGCCCCGACGTGAGCGTGTGGGCCGCCCTGCTCGCGGCCGCCGCATGGGCAATAGTGCCGGCTGCCGCCGGACTCGTGGCCGTGCACCGGCGCGACGTCGTGTAACAGACACCTCGCGACGGACCGCCCTCTGCCCACTTGGGCGCGAGACGCCTGCCCCGATGCCGCCTGTTGACATCGAACGACAAGGCGGAGAGGGTTTGAACCATCGGCCGCAAGTGCCTCGAGAGCAGGCGAGTCAGCATGACAACAATCGATCCTCCACCGCTGACCATCGTGCAGCCCGGAGATGGGGGTTCCGGCACGCTCGGCTCAATCGGTGTCGACTTCAAGCTGTGGGGCGACGACACGGGCGGGGCAGTCTCGATCGTCGAACATCCCTTCCCCGTCGGGGCTCTCGTACCACCGCACCTGCACACCAGAGAGGACGAGTACTCCATCGTCATCGAGGGGGAGATCGGCTTCAGGTCCGGCGACCGCGAGGCAGTTCTCGGGGCCGGTGGCTATATCACCAAACCCCGCAATGAGCTGCACGCCATGTGGAACGCGGGTGCTGTTCCGGCCCGGATGATCGAGGTAATCAGCCCCGCGGGTTTCGAGAACTTCTTCCGAGAGCTCTCCGAGCTGCTGCTGAGCGTCAGCGAGCCCGAGGTGGGTCAGATCGCCGAGATCGCGGGTAGGTACGGGCTTCAGTTCGGACGACCCGACTGGCTTCCGGACGTCATCTCGCGCTTCAACCTGACCCCCCTCCCCGAATAATCCCCTCGCGTCTGCGAGGCGACGGCGAGGGGCGGCAGACAGCATGGGCTGGTCTTGACCGCACCTGCCGCCGCCTTCCGGACGGCAGGGGAGGGCGAAGAGGCTCGCCGCCGCTACTCAGTCAAGACAGAACTCGTTGCCCTCGACGTCCTGCATCACGAGGCACGACTCGTTCTCGTCGTCGGCAGGCAGCAGCCTGACACGCACCGCGCCATGCGCGACCAGTCGTGCGGACTCCGCCTCGAGTACCGCCAGGCGCTCCTCACCCACCAGTCCGGTACCAACCCGCACGTCGAGATGCAGCCGGTTCTTGACGACCTTGTCTTCGGGGACGCGCTGGAAGAACAGTCGCGAGCCAAGCCCAGAGGGGTCGACGCAGGCGAACCACGACCCCCGATCGTCAGCGGGCAGCGTTCGCTGATAGTCGTCCCACGTGACAAAGCCCTCCGGCGGCGGTGGTACGGCGTACCCCAGCACCTCGCACCAGAAGCGGGCGACGCGCTCGGGGTCTGCGCAGTCGAACGTGACTTGGAACTGCCTGACCATCGCTCCACCATAGAGACCAGCCGTGGAAG
>JAWWPH010000469.1:0-2925 GCA_033850875.1 Nocardioidaceae bacterium
CGCGGAGGTCCCGTAGATGCACGAGAAGTACCCGGTGGCCGGTGCGTACAGCAGCGGGTGCGGATAGGTGCGCAGGTACTTGAGGCTGTCGTGGGAGGGCCGGCTCTTCGCTACCGGCTGGCCGTCGACCAGGATCGGGCCGCGCTTGCGGGCGCATTCGGCGTCGCGGGCCCGCTTGTTGGCCCCGGAGTCGTCGAGTGCACCCGCACGGAAGACCTGGACGTAGTTGATGTTGACGAGCAGCATCGCGAACAGCAGCAGGCAGCCGATGGCGAGCGTCCGGATCGGCTTGTTCATCGCATCCTCACGACCTGGGTGTCCTCGTCGGGGCTCGGCAGCCGCAGATCCGGTACGGGCCGGCGGGCGTGGTCGCTGACCCGCAGGATCAGCGCCATGATGACCCAGTTCGCGACCAGCGACGAGCCGCCGTAGGACAGGAACGGCGTCGTCAGGCCGGTGAGCGGGATGAGGCGGGTGACGCCCCCGACCACGACGAAGACCTGCAGCGCCATGGCGGTGGACAGGCCGACGGCCAGCAGCTTGCCGAAGGGGTCCCGGCACACCAGTGCCGTGCGTAGCCCCCGCTCGACGATCAGCCCGTAGATGACGATGATCGCCATCAGGCCGGTAAGGCCGAGCTCCTCGCCGAGGGAGGTCGCGATGAAGTCCGACCACGAGTACGGCGTCAGCTGCGGGCTGCCCTGACCCCAGCCGCGCCCGAGGATGCCTCCCCACGCGAGACCGTACTGACCCTGGATGATCTGGTAGTAGGCGTCGGTGTTGCTGAACGGGTGCAGCCAGCCCTCGACCCGGGTCTGGACGTGCCCGAACGCGAGGTAGCCGGCGTACGCCCCGCCGGCGAAGAGCAGGGCACCCACGAACAGCCAGCTGGGGCGTTCGGTGGCGACGTAGAGCAGCACCACGAACAAGCCGAAGAAGAGCAGTGAGGACCCGAGGTCGCGCTCGAACACGAGCACGCCGAGGCTGACGATCCACATCAAGACGATCGGACCGAGGTCGCGCCCGCGGGGGAGGTCGACGCCGAGGAACCGCTTGCCCGCGAGCGCCAGTGCGTCGCGCTTGACCACCAGGTAGCCGGCGAAGAAGACGGCCAGGCACAGCTTGGCGACCTCTCCGGGCTGGAAAGAGAACCCGGCGAACCGGATCCAGATGCGCGCGCCGTTGATGTTGACGCCGAGGCCCGGCAGCAGTGGCAGCAGCAGCAGGACCACGCCGGCCAGGCCCGCGGTGTAGGTGAAGGCCTGCAACCGCCGATGGTCGGGGACGAGCACGAGCGCGGCCACGAAGCCGACGACCGAGATCGCCGTCCAGACCAGCTGCGGCGTCGCGTAGGTGTGGGCGGAGGGGTCGTCGGCGAGCCGGGCGATGTCGATGCGGTGGATCATGGCCAGCCCGATGCCGTTCAACGCGATCGCGGCCGGCAGCAGGACGGGGTCGGCGTAGGGGGCGCGCAGGCGCACGGCGAGGTGGCACACGACGGCCATCGCGACGAGACCTCCGCCGTACTCCACGATGTCGGCCGGCACCCGCCTCGCGGTCCCCACACCGACCAGGGCGTACGCGCCGACGCCGACGACGAGGGCGATGACCAGCAGGAACAGCTCGGCACCGCGACGCTTGCGCGGGACGAAGACGTGTGCGAGCCGGCCGCCGGGCACCGACGCGCCGCTCATGAGGTCGTCCGGGGTACGGGGGTGGCGCCGGCGCACTCCTCGGGGACGTTGTGGTCCGAGCCCGAGCCCGACGGCGCCGACGTGGGCGCCGAGCCCGTGCTCACAGCTCCGCCGGTGCCGGCCGGTGCCGTCGAAGCCCGCCGGTGGTGAGTCGGGGCCGTCGAGGAGGTGCCGCGCCTGCTCTTGGCTGTCGTGGGAGGTGTGCTGGACCGTTGGGCCGTCGCGGACGACTCGCTCGCACAGGCCGCGGCGAACGTCTTGAGCTGGTCGACGATCCCCCGCGCATGGTCGAGGTCGTCGGCCTGCATGCCGTCGAGCACCTGGCTGCGCCGGAAGCTCGGCAGCTGCGAGAGCAGCAAGGCCTCGGTCTCGTACATATGGTGCAGCGTCACACCCGGGAGGTCCGCCTGCACACCGCGGTAGATCGCCACCCGCCCCTCGTACGCGGCCACGTAGTACTGCCGCTGCGACCAGTTGTACGACAGGTTGGCCGCGATCGCGACCACGGCGAGCAGGACGACGAGGACGACGCCCCGGAAGATCCACCGGAACCGGCGGGGCTCACGGGGTGCGTAGCGCAGCTCCTCCGGGTCGACGTCGGGGTCCATCAGGGACTTGCTGGGAGCCAGGTCGTCGCGCGTCGCCCAGTTTCGGAGCCGGCTCATCGGCCCGTGGGGGTGCTCTGCGGCCGCGCCGACGATGACCGGTTCGGACGCGACCGGCTCCGGCTCGTCGACGACGTCGGCAACCAGGACGGTGATGTTGTCGTTGCTGCCGGACTCCAGGGCCAGCTGCACGAGCTCCTTGGTCACGGACTCGGCGGTGCCCACGGACAGCACGCGCTCGATCCGGTCGTGGTCGACGAATCCCGACAGTCCGTCGCTGCAGAGCAGGACCCGGTCACCGGGCTCCACGTCGTACACCGCGAGGTCGGGATCGTTGTCGTGCCGGCCGTCGAGCACCTTGAGCAGCAAGGACCGGTGGGAGTGGACCTTGGCCTGTACCTCGGTGATGCGGCCCTCGTCGATGAGGCTCTGCACCCACGTGTGGTCGTTGGTGATGCGCAGCAGCTCGCCGTCGTGCCACAGGTACCCGCGTGAGTCGCCGAGGTGGGCCACCGCGATGCGCTCGCCGTCGAACAGCGCGGCCGTCACCGTGGTCCCCATCCCGTCGACCGACGGGTCCTCCTCGATCACCTCTGCCAACCGGTCGTTCGCCCGGTGCACGGCAC
>JAWWPH010000471.1:0-4026 GCA_033850875.1 Nocardioidaceae bacterium
AACCGACCGGAGCATCAGGTCAGGATCCGGTGGCAGCCGGAAACCGTCGCGATCTGGGACAACCGGGGGACCCAGCACTAAGCCGTTGCCGACTACCTGCCCCCCCGCCGCGTGATGCAGCGCGTAGCCGTCGTGTCGGACCACCGCAGCGGTTAAGGGAACACGACCCCCGCCTCCGTCGGCAGCAGATCCAGCTGAGGACATCGGGCCGATGAGGCCGGCCGTGGCGCTGGGGCGCTATTGACGGTCCCCGCCGGGCACCATAGATTACGGCAGGAAACCTACCAGTGGAGAGGCAACCTGTGTGACAGGCATCCCTGGCAGACCTAGCGTGCTGCGCGCGATGAACGACCGCATCGTCGTGGAGCTGATGTTGGAGCGGGGGCCGCTGTCGCGTTCACAGGTCGTCCAGCTCTCCGGCCTCTCCAAGCCGACGGCCGCTGAGATCCTGAGCCGCCTGGTCGCCGACGGCCTGGTGACCCAGCGCGGGACCAGCAGTGGCTTACGCGGGCCGAGCGCGCAGCTGTACTACGTCAACGAGGACTCCGGATTCGTCTGCGGGGTGAATGCGGAGGAGGAACGCGTGACCGGCGTCGTCGCGGACATCACCGGCGGCACGCGCGGCCGGGCCTCGATCACGTCGGACTTCACCCGCGGGCAGGACCCGGTCTCGGCGATCCGCCAGGTCGTCCGTGTCGCCGCCCGCCGCGCGCACGTTCCCATGCGGTCCCTGCGCCACATCGTTGTCGGCATCCCCGGCGCCTACGACCCCGGCTGCGACAGCGTGACCTACGCCGGACATCTGCCGGGTTGGGAGACGCCCGGAGTTGTGGACCGTCTGCGCCGGGCGTTCGGCGTCGCGCTCACGGTCGAGAACGACGCCAACCTCGCCGCGGTCGGGGAGCGGACCCGCGGCTGCGCCAGCGGGGTTGACACCTTCGCCCTGCTGTGGGTCGCCGAGGGTCTAGGGCTCGCCGTCCACTTCGGCGGTGGCCTGTACGAAGGCGCCACCGGTGGGGCGGGAGAAGTGGGGTACATGCCGGTCGGCGGTCGTTCGGTGACCTTCCAGGACTCCGTCGGCGCCAGCGCGGTGCTCGAGTTGGCCCGTCGGCATGGGCTGATCGGCGACACCGCCGACGCGGTTGTCGCCAAGGCCGTCGGTGACCCCGGCCGACGGCCGTTCCTGATGGAGCTGGCCGAGCGGCTCGCCACCGGCGTGGCCACCATCGTCGCCGTGCTCGACCCCCCGCTCCTCGTGCTCGGCGGGGCCACGTGCCTGGCCGGTGGCGAGCTCCTGCTGGAGCTGACGAGCCGGAAGCTCGGCGAGATGTCGCCGTTCCGCACCCGGCTGGCGTTGAGCGCCGTCAAGGACAGCCCCGTATTGGCCGGGGCGCAGGACCTCTCCGTCGCGTACGGGCGTCAGGACCTGTTCGGCGAGCTGAGCTCGCGGCCGTGGACGCCGATGTCACCGGCCACGTGGGTGCCGGCATGAGACGAGCACCGGAGCACTGCTGGCGGAGAGCACGTCGCACACGCGAGTTGGTTCGTGCCCGGCTCCGGTGAAGCGACGTACCCGGCCGTCCTCGCGATCGACGGTGGGAACAGCAAGACCGACGTCGTCTTGGTCTCCGAGTCCGGGCACGTGCTCGCGCACGTGCGTGGGCCCGGCTCGTCGCCCCACCACCTCGGCGTCGAAGGCTCCGCGCTCCTGCTCGACGACCTCGTCAGGCAGGCGGCGGGTCTTGCGGGGATCGCCGACCCTCGGGGTTGTGCGGACCACGCGGGCGTCTATCTCGCCGGTGTCGACATCCCGGTGGAGTCGGAGTGGATCAAGGCGGCCATCCTCGCCAAGGGATGGGCCCGGAGCCTCGTCGTCGAGAACGACACCATGGCCCTGCTCCGTGCCGGTACGGATGACCCCAACGCCGTCGTGGTGGTCTGTGGGGCCGGAATCAACTGTGCCGGAGTGGCCGAGGACGGCCGGAAGGTGAGGTTCCCGTCCCTGGGACGGATCTCCGGCGACTGGGGAGGCGGGCAGGCGCTCGGCGAGGAGGCCTTGTGGTGGGCGGCTCGCGCGGACGACGGTCGAGCGGGGAGCACCGTGTTCCAGACCCTCATCCCTCGCCACTTCGGGCGAGAGGACCTCAACGCCGTGATCGAGGATCTCCACTTCGGACGCACGGACGAGGAGGATCTCGGCGAGCTCGCGCCCACGGTGCTGTCGGCGGCCTCACAGCTGGGCGACGAGGTCGCCATCGGCATCGTGCGGCGCCTGGCCGAGGAGGTCGTCATCCTGGCCGTGACCGCGCTGCGGAAGCTCGACCTGCTGGTCCATCCGGCGGCCGTCGTGCTCGGTGGTGGCGTCCTGACCGGTGCCGATCCGCTGTTGCACCGGTTCATCCGGGACGGCCTGACGGCTGCGGCCCCTCAGGCGGTGATCCGCCTCACCACGGTCCCACCCGTCGTCGGTGCAGCGCTGCTGGGCCTCGACCGGCTCGAGGCGACGGACGAGGCCGAGCGGCGGCTCCGTGAGGGTTTCTCGATACACACGGGTTGACCTCTGGGGCACGGCCCGGTCCGGGGCTCAGCCCTTGACGCCGGTCAGCGTGACACCCTCGATGAAGACCTTCTGCGTCAGCAGGAACAAGATGATCACAGGCAGCAGGAACAAGAGGGACGCCGCCATCTGGACGTTCCACAGCACGCCGTAGTGGACCTCGACCGCATTCGACAGCTGGGACAGGGCCACGGCGAAGGTCGTCTGGTTGGAGTTGCCGGTGTAGATGAGCGGGTCGAAGAAGTCGTTCCACGCGTACAGGAACTGGAACAGGGCGATCGCCGCGATCGCGGGCTTCGCCAGCGGGATCACGACATGCCTGAGGATGCCGAAGTCGCTCGCGCCCTCCACTCGGGCGGCATCGGTCAGCTCGGCGGGGATCGTGGCGAAGAACTGACGCAGCAGGAAGATCGAGAAGGCGTCACCGAAGAACGCCGGGACGATGAGCGGCTTCAGGCTGCCGATCCACCCCAGCTTCACGAAGATCACGTAGAGCGGGACGCTGGTGACCTGCGCGGGCAGCATCATGGTGGCGAGGATGAGGACGAAGACGAACTGGCGTCCCCTCCACTCGATACGCGACAGGGCATACGCGACGGGCACGCTCGAGACCACGACGCCGATCGTCGACAGGCCCGCGTACAGCAGCGTGTTGAGGGCGTAGCGGACGATCGGGAACAGGGTGGAGACCTCGGAGAAGTTCGACCAGACGAAGGGGCTGGGCCACAGATCCGAGGACAGGGCCTGACGCTTCGACATCAGCGCGGTGGCGACGATGAAGAAGAACGGGGTCAGGAAGAAGGCGGCCAGGACGATCGCAAGTGTGTGGTTGAGGGCGAGGTTCATCAACCGCCTGCGCCGGACGGCTGGGGTCCGCGGACGGGGGACGGCGTCGGCGGGCGCGGTGGTCGCACGTACCGACGTGATCTCGGCTATTTCAGGCCTCCTTGGTAATGCACCCAGCGACGAGACGTACGGATCAGCAGCAGGGTCCAGACCATGATGATGAGGAAGAGCACCCACGCCAGCGCGGAGGCGTACCCCATGTGGAAGTACGCGAAGCCCTGCTGGTACAGCCAGATCCCGTAGAAGAGAAGAGAGCCTTGCGGGTCGCCGAGGCTGCCCGAGCCGCCGGCCGCGACGTACGCCTCGGTGAAGTACTGGAACCCGTAGATCACCCCGATGACCAGCGAGAAGAAGATGACGGGCGAGATCATCGGCAGTGTCACGAACCTGAAGCGCTGCCACGCGTTGGCACCCTCCACTTCGGCCGCCTCGTACAGCGAGCGCGGCACGTCGAGAAGGGACGCCAGGAAGATGATCATCGTGTTGCCGATGCCCCACATCGCCAGCAGAACCAGGCCGGGCTTGGACGTGCTGGGGTCGTGGAACCACAGCGGCTGCGGCAGGTGTAAGAAGCCCAGCATCCGGTCGATCGGGCCCGACGGGTTCAGCAGGAACAGGAACCC
>JAWWPH010000501.1:0-10055 GCA_033850875.1 Nocardioidaceae bacterium
TCTTCGCGATCTTCCAGGCCCTGGCTCGAGACGTCCCCGTGCCCATCACCTTGCACCTCGACCACTGCCCCGAGCGCTCGGTGATCAGCGACTGTCTCGAGGGCGGCTGGAACTCCGTGCTCTTCGACGCCCACGAGCTCGACGTGGCCGAGAACCTGCGGCAGACGACGGAGGTCGTGGGCGAGGCACGGCGCCACGGTGCCCATGTCGAAGGCGAGATCGAGGGTATCCAGGGCGTCGAGGACGGCGTCGGCTCCGACCGGGCGTCGGTCCAGCAGAGCCTCGACGTCGCGGTCGACTTCATCAAGCGGACTGGAGTGGACTGCTTCGCACCGGCGATCGGCAACGCGCACGGCCAGTACACCGCGGCTCCCGTCCTCGACCACGACCGCGTTAGCGACCTGGTCGAGGCGACCGGTGTGCCGATGGCCCTGCACGGCGGTACCGGGCTGTCGGACGAGCAGTTCAAGGACCTCATCTCGCGGGGCTGCGCCAAGGTCAACATCTCCACCGCGCTCAAGGAGCGCTATATGCAGTCGAGCCTGGAGTTCCTCCGCGGTGCGGAGGAGAAGGGCAAGTGGGACCCGCCGTCGCTGTTCTCCCACCAGCGCGCCGCCGTCATCGACATGGCGAAGCACCACATCCGTCTCTTCGGCGGCTCCGGGCGCGCCTGGTGACGGCCCTCGTCTTCGACTGCGACGGGGTGCTCGCCGACACCGAGCGGTACGGGCACCTGCCCGCCTTCAACGCGGCCTTCGAGGAGCTGGGCCTGCCCGTGCGGTGGAGCGAGGACGAGTACGCGGAGAAGCTGAAGATCGGTGGCGGCAAGGAGCGGATGGCGAGCCTGTTCTCGGACGCCGAGTTCGTCCGCGAGGCGGGGATACCGCCCGACGAGGACAGCCGCAGCTCGCTGCTGGCGACCTGGCACAAGACCAAGACGGCCTGGTTCAAGAAGCTGGTCGCTGACGGGCGCATTCCGGGCCGGCCCGGCGTCGCCCGGGTGATCACCGCCGCTCTCGATGCGGGCTGGACGGTGGCCGTCGCGTCGACGTCGGCCGAGGAGTCGGTAAGGGCGGTGCTGGAGCACGCTGTGGGTGCGGACGCGGCCCAGCGGGTGCCGGTCTTCGCGGGCGACGTGGTACCGGCCAAGAAGCCCGATCCCGCGATCTACGACCTCACCGTCGAGAGCCTCGGGCTCGACCGGGCCGACACGCTCGTGGTCGAGGACTCCCGCAACGGGCTGCTCGCCGCGACGGGGGCGGGGCTGGCGTGCCTGGTCACCGTGAACGGCTACACCCGCGACGAGGCCTTCGACGAGGCCGTTCTCGTGGTGTCGGAGCTGGGCGACCCGGGCCGGCCCCCGGTGGAGGTGCTGGTGAACCGCAGCGCCGCCGAGCCGGGGGACTACATCGTCCTCGACGACCTGCAGGCGTGCCTCAGCGGTGCCGGCCGGTGAGGCGCACGGACAGCACACTCGACGGGTCGCTGACCCCGGAGGAGGTTAGGTATGAGCGGTGAAGCACAACAGCAGGTGGAGCTCGTCGTCCGTACGATCGCGCAGACCGCGGTCGACAACGAGAAGTACTTCGGCGACCTGGACGCCGTGGTGGGCGACGGCGACTTCGGCTATTCCCTGGCTCGCGGGTTCGAGAAGATCCTCGAAGGCTGGGACGACATCGACCGCTCGGACATAGCGACGTTCCTCAAGAAGGTCGGCATGATCGTCACCTCCAGGATCGGGGGCACGTCCGGGCCGATCTGGGGGACCGGGTTCATGCGGGCCGGCATGGCGGCGGACCCCGGCAGCGACCTCAGCGGTGACGCCGTCGTGCGCATGCTGCGGTCGGCGACCGACGGGATCAAGTCCCGCGGGCAGTCCGACGTCGGGGACAAGACCCTGCTCGACGCGCTCGTCCCGATGACCGACCGCATCGAGCAGGAGATTCAGTCGGGTTCCGACGCCGGTGCGGTCCTGGCCGCGGCCGCACAGACGGCTCGAGAGGCCGCCGACGCGACCGTCGACATGGTGGCGAAGAGGGGGCGTGCGTCCTATACGGGCGAGCGCAGCAAGGGCTCGGTCGACGCCGGTGCGATGGCGGTGGCCGTGATCGTCGAGCAGATCCACGAGGCATGGAAGACAAAGGAGACGTCATGAAGAAGTTCGTCAACGACCCCCAGCACTTCGTTCCCGAGATGCTGGAGGGCATCGCGCTCGCCAACGCCGACAAGCTGACCTATGTGCCGGAGTACAACCTGATCATGCGTAGCGACGCCCCTCGCGACGACAAGGTGTCGATCGTGCAGGGTTCCGGCTCGGGCCACGAGCCGGCCCACGTCATGATCGTGGGCAAGGGGATGCTCGACGCGGCCTGCCCCGGCGACGTCTTCGCGGCGCCGCCGATGGACTACGTGTACGAGACCACGAAGAAGCTCGCCTCACCGAAGGGCGTCCTGCTCCTCGTCAACAACTACACCGGCGACCGGATGGCCTTCGACATGGGCAAGGAGATGGCCGAGTCGGAGGGCGTCAAGGTCGAGATCCTCACGATCAACGACGACGTCGCGGTCAAGGACTCCACGTACACCGTCGGCCGGCGCGGTGTCGCCGGCAACTTCTTCGTGATCAAGGCGGTCGGTGCGGCGTCCGAGAACGGGGCGGAGCTCGACGAGCTGCTCAGGATCGGGCGCAAGGTCAACGACGTGACGCGCACCATGGGTGTCGGGTTGACCGCGTGTACCCCGCCGGCCAAGGGGTCGCCACTGTTCGCGCTCGGCGACGACGAGATGGAGGTCGGGGTCGGCATCCACGGCGAGCCCGGGCGTGAGCGCCGCAAGCTGACCAACGCCGACGCGATCGCCGACGAACTGCTCGAGGCGGTCGTCACCGACCTTCCGTACAGCTCGGGCGACAACGTCGCGCTGATGGTGAACGGCTTGGGTGGCACCCCGATCAGCGAGCTGTACATCCTCTACCGTCGAGCCCACCAGCAGCTCGCCGAGCGCGGCATCCACGTCACGAGAAGCTACGTCAACGAGTACTGCACGTCGCTCGACATGGCCGGTGCCTCGCTGACCCTGGTCAAGCTCGACGACGAGATCGACTCGCTGCTGGCCGCGCCGGCAGAGGTCGCCGTACGCGTGTTCTGACCCTCGCCCACAGCTCCACCGGCTCGGACGACTCGACCGACGGCCGGCTCCTCGCCGGTCGCCGGTTCAGTCTTCGCTGCGCGGGTGCGGCAGCCGGGTCTCGCCCGGGCCGTCGTCGACCGATCGGAGGGGCAGCCGAACGGGGGCGGAGCCAGCCGGTTGGAGGACCCGGCTGTCCAGCTGTGCCACGAGCATGGGACGGCACAGGTAGTACCCCTGCGCGCGGTCGCTGCCGAGGCGGGTGACCTCGGAGAGCTGCTCCTTGGTCTCGATGCCCTCCGAGACGACGGACAGGTCCAGGGCATGCGCGAGGTCGATGATGGCCGCCACGATCTTTCGCGTGCTCTGGTCGCTGCCGAGCCCGCTGACGAAGGCCTGGTCGATCTTGATCACGTCGAACGGGAAACGTCGAAGGTAGCTGAGCGACGAGTACCCGGTGCCGAAGTCGTCGAGGACGAGCCCGACGCCCAGCGCCTTCGTCTTCTCCAGCACCGACAGCGCACGCGGGCCGTCCTCCAGGAAGGCGCTCTCGGTGACCTCCAGGAACACCCGGCCGGGATCGGTGCCCGTCGACTCGAGGACGCGCTCGACGGTCTCGACGAAGCCCGGGGCCATCACCTGGTACGGCGACACGTTGACGGTGATGGAGGGAACCGCCGCTCCGTACTGCTGCTCCCAGTGGCGAAGGTCGCGGCAGGCCTGCGCGAGCACGTACTCGCCGATCTCGAGGATCAACCCGGTGGGCTCTGCGATGGGCAGGATCTCCGCCGGCATGACCCACCCGCGGTCGGGGTGCTGCCAACGCAGCAGCGCCTCGACGGCGGTCAGCGTGCCGTCGCGGACGTCCACGAGGGGCTGGTAGGCCAGCTCGAACTCGTCGCGCCCCACCGCGGCACGCAGCTCACGGCTGAGCCGCCCGCGATGGTCGGTCGCCAACCGTCCCGCGGCGTCACTGATCTGGTGGTGTCCGCCGCCTGCCTGCTTGGCCTGGTACATCGCGAAGTCGGCGTCCCTGATCAGCGTCTCGGGAATCTCCTCGCCCGGCCCGCAGAACGCGAGCCCGACCGACGCCGTGATCTGCAGGGTGGCCCCGTCGAGGTCGAAGGGCCGCGAGAAGGCCTCGGAGACCCGCTCGGCCACCCGCTCCGCCATGTCGGGCTTGTCGAGCGCCTCGCACATGATGACGAACTCGTCGCCCGCCAGTCGTGCCACGGTGTCGCCCGCGCGGAGCAGTCTCCGCAGCCGGCCCGCGACCGCCACGAGCAGCTGGTCGCCCATGTGGTGACCGAACTTGTCGTTGACCTGCTTGAACCGGTCGAGGTCGACGAAGAGCACCGCGACCACCTGGTGGGTGCGGCTCGCCCGCGCGACGGCCTGCTCGAGCCGCTCCTTGAGCAACGTACGGTTCGGCAGACCGGTGAGCGAGTCGTGCAGGCTGCGTTGGCGTAGCAGGTCGAGGGTGTCGCTGGCGTCGGCTCGGCCCCGGGCGTTGTGGATGTAGGCGGCGGCGACATCGGCCAGCACCTGGGCGGAGTCCATGTCGGAGGGCTCGAGCGCTCCCGGGACGTCGCGGTACAGGTCGAGGGCACCGAAGCGGTTCCCGTCCAGCGACATCGGGAACGTGAAGACGGCGGCGAGCCCGGCTTCGACGGCGGGTGGGGAGAAGGCCGGGAACGTGGTGTCGACTGCGAGATCGGGCACCGCCACCGGCTCGCCCGTCCGGTACGCCTGCAGGCAGGGACCCTCTCCGAGGTCGTTCTGCAGCGACTGGATCTCGAGGATGACGTCGTTGGACGCCGCGACGAAGTGCAGCTCGTCGGACGGTCCCATCAGCATGACGCCGGAACCCGTGACCGGAAGCACGTCGACGATCCGGCGTACCAAGTGATCCAGGATCTCCTGGATTTTGAAGTCGCCGGCGAGCGTATGGGCGAACTCCGCCAGGAGGTCGCGTAGTTGGTCGCCGTCACTCATAGCTCGCTCCGAGAATTCCGTACCATACAGTTACGGTGAGTAACGATAGCAGGCGCAGCAGGTCTGCGCCGAGAAGAGGTCGACGTCTGCTGGCCGGCACGGGGTTCGTCGCGACAGGACGCATCGTCGGGAGGGCGGACGAAAGGGCAACTATCATCGCCCTATGTCTGCGCCACCGTGCGTGTTCGGCCGCGGGGCCCGACGTCCCCGCTGCAGCGGAACGGACATGCGGTGAGCGGGCCCGGTCACGGTCACGGGCATGTCCATGCCGTCGCCGCGGCGCCGGGATCGCGCTCCCGGCTGGCGATGGTGCTGGGAATCTCCGGCACGCTGCTGGTGGTCGAGGTCGCGGGCGCACTGATTTCGGGCAGCCTCGCGCTGCTCGCCGACGCCGGACACATGCTCGCCGACGTGGCCGGGCTGAGCCTGGCCCTCGTCGCCGCTCGGCTGGCAGGCCGACCGGCCACTGACGAGCGGACGTGGGGCTATCGGCGCGCCGAGGTGCTCGCCGCCGCTGCCCAGGCGGCGGTGCTCCTCGCCGTGGGGGTCTTCGTGATCGCCGACGGGGTCCGGCGGCTCGTCAGCCCGCCCCACGTCGCCAGCACGGCCATGCTTGTCTTCGGGCTGCTGGGAATGGCCGGCAACACCGTGTCGGTTCTGCTGCTCCTGCGCGGCCGCCGAAGCGACTTCAACACCCGGGCGGCGTTCCTCGAGGTGGTGAACGACGCCCTCGGATCCCTGGCCGTGCTGGTCGCGGCTGTCCTGATCGCGACGACGGGCTGGCTGCGCGCCGATGCGGTCGCCTCACTGCTCATCGGCGGGCTGATCCTGCCTCGGACCTGGAGACTGCTCCGCGAGACCGTCGACGTGCTGCTGGAGGCGACCCCCAAGGGTGTGGAGCTGGTCCAGGTGAGGGCGCACCTGCTGGAGGTGGCCCACGTCCAGGACGTCCATGACCTGCATGCCACCACGGTCGCGACCTCGCTGCCCGTCCTCACCGCTCACGTCGTCGTGAACGACAGCTGCTTCCACGACGGGCACGTGCCCCGGCTGCTGGACGAGCTGCAGGAGTGCCTGGTCGGCCACTTCGACGTCGCACACTCCACCTTCCAGTTCGAGCCCTCCAGCCATGCCGCTCACGAGCAGGCTGCCCACGGCTGACCGCGTCCGCGGGTTGGGGTGAGAGGGCCGCCACCTGGCAGGATTGCCCGATGAGCTTCGAGGACCGGATGTCGCAGAACGAGGAGCTGTCGGGGTGGTCGCACCGGCACCGCGACGTCTCCGGCGGCTGGCTCCGGCCCACCGTCTTCGGGGCCGTCGACGGCCTGGTGACGAACGCCGCACTGATCGCAGGGGTCGGCGGCGGTGGCGTGGCAGCCCACGAGATCGTGCTGACCGGGTTCGCCGGCCTGGTCGCGGGCGCGTTCTCGATGGGGACGGGGGAGTACGTCTCGGTGACCAACCAGAACGAGCTGGTCCACGCCGAGGTGGCGCTGGAGCGCCGGATGCACGCCGAGTTCCCCGAGGCGGAGCAGGCCGAGCTCGAGGACACCTTCCGGGGCTACGGTGCGGACCCCCAGACGGCCGCGCGAATGGCCGCCGCGGTCTCCCGCGACCCCGAGCGGGCGTTGAGCGTGCACACCCGCGAAGAGCTCGGTGTGGACTGGCAGGAGCTGCCGTCGGCGCTGTTGGCCGGATGCGCCTCGCTTGTCGCCTTCTCGATCGGCGCACTCGTACCGCTGGTGCCGTACCTGGTCGGTCTCTCCGACCTGCTCGTGCCGCTCCTGGTGACCGCGGTGGCCTTGGTCGCGGGAGGCATGGTGGTGGGACGGCTGACCGGCCGGCCGCTGGTGTACTCCGGCCTGCGGCAGCTCGCGCTGGGCTCGGTGGCGGTGGCGGTCACGTTCGGCATCGGCCGGCTGATCGGCGGCCCGGTCTCGTAGCCCGCGCCGCCCTGTCTCGTAAGCTCGCCGGCGTTCGGCGGCCCGGTCCTCCAAGCCGCCCGCCCCGGCGTCCGTCGGCTACAGCTAGACGCCGGCGGCCGTCACGATGGCGTCGGTGGCGAACCCGGCGAGCAGGCCCAGCAGCAGCCCGTATGCGAGCAGGTCCGACCGCCGCGCCTTCGCGGCGACGGTGATGAGCTGCGTGACGACGTACAGGATGGAGCCCGCCGCGAGGGTCAGGAAGGCGACACTGACGGGCTCGCTGGTGAACCCGTGGCCGAGTGCCGCGCCCAAGAAGGTCGGTCCGCCGCCGATGAGGCCGAGCATCCCCAAGAACGCCCAGCTCGGAGGAGCGGCGTCGGGCTCGGCTGCCAGCGGGGCGACGATACCGAATCCCTCGGTGGCGTTGTGGAGGCCGAAGCCGATGACCAGCAGCGTCGCCAGGGCGATCTCGCCGGACGCGGCGGACTGCCCGATCGCAAGCCCCTCGGCGAAGTTGTGGAGCCCGATCCCGACCGCGATCAACAGCGCGAGCTGCCGAGCCGCGCTCCATCCGGCGATGCCGGTGCGCGGCGCCATGAGCTCGCTCGCCGACGCCGCACCGGGGCCGTAACGCTGGAAGGCTCTCGCCGCGCGTCGGCGCATCCAGCCCTCGTACGCAACCAGTCCCAGCAGGCCGATGCCGAGGCCGGCGGCGAAGAGCAGACCGTAGCCGAAGACCGGGCCCAGACCGCCAGTGCCCGTATGCACGTCGGCGAGGGCGGCGTCCATCGGCTCCCAGGCTGCGGAGAGCACGTCCCACACCAAGAACACCAACACGCCGACCGCGGTGGCGTTCAGGAACACCCGCAGTCCAGGAAGGGGGCGGCGGAGCCGGCCGATGGGCAGGCCCAGCAGGATGGTCACCCCGGCGATGAAGCCGAGCAGAAGTGTCTTGGACAGCCCCACGATCGTCCCCTCCAGGTGCGTGTTAGGTAAGCCTAAACAAACCGCCGTCAGATTGCGAGCCCAGGGGGGCGGCGACTCTAGGCCGCAGCGGGTCCGCCGAGTATGCTGCTGGTTTTGCTACCAACGGGGGTCGCGTGACTGCGGTCAGTGATGAGCGAGGTTCGCCGCACCCGCGGCTGTCGCCATGACCTCGCCGCGTGTGACGCAGATCATGGCGGACCTGAAGGGCGGCGCCGGCCCGGACTCGCTGCCGGAGCGACTGTGCGCGGCGTGCGCCGAGGCGCTTCCTGTCACCGGGGTCGGTCTGGCCTTCATGAACGACACCGGGCCGATGGGCATGGTGGCGGCCACCGATGGGGCGGCACGCACCATGGAGGACCTGCAGGTGGTCCTCGGCGAGGGACCGTGTGTCGAAGCGTCGCAGAGCCGGCGCCCGGTCCTGCAGCCGGATCTGGGTGTGACGGGCGGGTCCCGGTGGCCGCTCTTCGGGCCGGCGGTGCTGCGGGCCGGCATCGCAGCGATCTTCGCGTTCCCTCTCCAGGTCGGGGCCATCCGGCTGGGCGTCCTCGACCTCTACCGCGACTCACCGGGGATGCTGCGCGAGTCGGAGCTCGACGAGGCGTTGGCGTACGCAGACGCGGCCACGGAGCTCATCTTGGAGCTGCAGGGTCAGGCGCAGGGCGACGCGCTGCATCCGGCGCTGAGCGAGGGCTTCGCGTACAGCCCGGTCATCCATCAGGCGACCGGCATGATCTCGGCACAGGCCGGCATCGGTGTGGGCGACGCGCTGCTGCTTCTGCGTGCCCGTGCCTACGCCGCCGAGCGTCCTCTGACGGACATTGCCAAGGAAGTTGTCGACCGCAGACTGCAATGGGACACCGAAAGTGAACAGGAGGACTGACACATGGTTCCGGACCCACCTGTAGGCAGCAACGCCGAGCCCACACCGAAGGCGACGAGCCGTGAGGACCTCGCTCATACCTTCGTCGAGCTCGCCGACACGATGGTCGCCGACTTCGACCTGCTCGACTTCCTGCATGTGCTGGTCGAGCGCTCTGTCTCGCTGCTGTCGGCCGACGCAGCCGGTCTGATGCTGTCGGACCAGCGCGGGCACCTGCGCGTCCTCGCCTCCACCAGTGAGGAGGCGAGGCTGCTCGAGCTCTTCGAGCTGCAGAACGCCGAGGGCCCGTGCCTCGACAGCTTTCACAGCGGGGAGCAGGTGGTCAACGTCGACCTGGCCGACGCCCACAAGCGCTGGCCGATCTTCGCACCTGAGGCGGCCGCCGCGGGGTTCGGGTCCGTCCACGCGTTGCCCCTGCGCCTGCGTGGGACCGTGATCGGTGCCGTCAACCTCTTCTGCGGCGACCAGATGCTCAGTGCCGAGGACATCGAGGTGGGCCAGGCGCTGGCAGACGTCGCAACCATCGGCCTGCTCTCCCAGCAGAGCGACGACTCGCAGGTCATCGCCGAGACCCTCCAGGAGGCCCTCAACAGCCGAGTGGTCCTCGAGCAGGCGAAGGGTGTGCTCGCCGAGATGCTGCACATCGACATGGAGAAGGGCTTCAACCTGATCCGCCGATCGGCCCACCTGCACGGCTCGAAGCTGACGACGGTCGCTGCGGGCGTGATCGACGGATCCATCGGCCCCTCGTCACTCGAGGGCGAGGCCCGTTCGGCTGGCCCGGCCACCTGAGCCCGGCCGGTTCTCAAAAACCGGAAAGCGGTTCGCCAACGCCGTGTAGCGTAACGGAGGTCATCACCGAGATGGCTCAGATACTTGCGGAGAGTGACGCCGGATGAGTGAGAAGGTCTCGGTCGAGCAGCAGCCGACGGTTCATCGAGATGGTGAAGACGTTGTGCTTTCTCTGTCGGCCTCCGCCGCCAGGCGGGTGGCCGAAGCGCTCACCCCCAGCGGTTCCTCCGACTCCGGCTGGCTTCACGACGTGGCCCGAGTGCTGACGGCAGCCGCCGCCGAGGCAGAGGCCTCCCCGACGTCGGAGACAGAGGCCTCGCCCACGGTCTTGCTGCGAGGCGGCTGGTCGT
>JAWWPH010000503.1:0-4319 GCA_033850875.1 Nocardioidaceae bacterium
CGGACGGCACTATCCGGGGGTGCCCTACGCGAACGCGGCGACCGCACCGGCCGGCACGCGGTTCATCTTCTTGGCGGGTTCGTGCCCCCTCACCGCCGACGGCGCCACCGCCGCCGTCGGCGACTACCGGGGACAAGCGGTACAGGCGCTCGCCAACCTCCGGACCGCGCTCTCCGACGCGTCGGCTCGGCTGACCGACGTCGTCTTCACCCGAGTGCTCGTGGCCACGTCGGTGAGGTCTGACCTGGTGGCTGCCTGGGAGGTCGTCGCCGAGGAGTTCGGGCCCCACGATGTGCCCAGTACGTTGGTCGGGGTCAGCGTCTTGGGCTACCCGGACCAGCTCGTCGAGATCGAAGCGGTGGCGGCCGTACCGGCCGACACCTCCTCCGGCTGACGAGCGACGGAACCCCTCCCCCGCCGACCGGTCAGTCTCCCCGCGGAGGGGTCACCTGCTTCCGGCCGAGAGGTCAGCTACTTCCGCTGGGAGGGTGTCTCTAGCATCGGTCTGTGGACCCGATTGCGAGCGGGCGGGATGCGGACGTGTTCGCCCTGGACGAGACAACGGTGCTGCGGAGGTACCGCACGCCCGGGAAGCGGTGCGAGCCCGAAGCGCTGACGATGCGACGGGTGCACGCCTTGGGGTTCCCGGCCCCGCGGGTGCATTCCGCGAAGGGACCGGACATGGTGCTGGACCTGGTCCACGGTCCGACCATGCGCGAGTCGGTAGTAGCGGGCACGACGACCACCGAGAACGGCGGACGCGCTCTGGCCGATCTGCACCGGCGCCTGCATGCGCTGCCACTCCCGCACGGAGGCGGGCCAGATACGGTCCGGCACCTCGATCTTCATCCGGACAACGTCATCATGTCTCCGGCCGGGCCGGTGGTGATCGACTGGCGCAACAGCGATGTCGGGCCGCCTGCCATGGATGTGGCGCTGACCGCGGTGATCCTCGCCCAGGTGGCGCTGTCCCCCCGACCGGACGCTTCCGCGGCTCGGGGCATCCTCTCCGCCTACCTCGCCGCCGTCGGGCCCCTGTGCACCTCAGGCTTGGACCAGGCGATCGGCTACCGCTCGGCCGACCGCAACGCCTCGTCCGCCGAGCTCGACCTGCTGCGCGAGGTGGCGGAGATGCTGGCGACTGAGGCGAGGTGAAGCGACCCGACGCGGAGATCCATGCCAGGACGGCGGCCAACCGCTACCTGCTGGCCGACTTCTTCGACGGCCTCGACGAGGATCAGCTCAGGATGCGCAGCCTCTGCGCTGCCTGGACCGTACGTGAGGTCCTCGGTCATCTCGTCATGCCGCTGGCGGCCAGTCTGAGCGGGTTCATGCTCCAGATGGTCCGGGCCCGCGGCTCGATCAATCGGGCCAGCGAGGCGACCGCACGTCAGCTGGCTCGACGCCAGGTCCACGAGCTCACGATGCTTCTTCGAGACAGTGCCGATCACCACGGCAAGGCTCCCGGAGTGGGGCCCATGGGGCAGTTCGCCGACGGTTGCGTGCACCTTCGCGACTGTGCACGCCCTCTCGGGCTTCCCGACGACGTCAGCATCGCCGACTGGCGGATGTTGCTGGACTGGCTGCCCTGGGGCGTGCCGGGCCTCGTTCCGAAGAGTCGCGTCGAGGGGCTGTGGCTGGTGGCGACCGATCAGGAGTGGTCGTGGGGAGCCGGCGAACGGATCACGGGGCGAAGCGAGGCACTGGCGATGGCGCTGACCGGTCGCGCGGCGGCCCTCGCAGACCTGGACGGCCCCGGCGCCGACGTCCTCCGCAGTCGACTGATGGCCGCCGGGTGACCCTGACCGGACCATGACGTGACCGTAGCGTCGATCAGGGTCGCTGGACACGCCAGACGTCCACCGCGATCTCGCGCATCTGCTCGCTGAACCGGCCCTCGGGACTGGCCCGGGCGAGCAGCTCACGAAGCTCGGCCTCGAATAGCGCAACGCGGTCGCCGAAGAGGTGCGGTGCGGCGCTGGACAGCGAGAACACGCTGGCGACGACGTCGTCGATGCTGCGGACGACCGCCGCTCCGGGCACCTCGAACCGGGACTGACCGGTGAAGCCGGCGTTGGAGTAGATCGCCGACTCCTCTCGCCCCACGGCCGCCTCATCTCGGCTGAGTCGTGGCGCTGTGCTCCGTCCCGCGCGGCGTTGCGGACCGAGGAAGCGCTTGACGAGACCGTCGATCTCTGCGTGCGGCGGTCGGGGATGCGGCAGCACGACATCGTTGTCGACGCCTTGGTGCGTTGTCGCGTGCACGTGCACCAGGGCCCCGTCACGAGTGAGCGCGGCGTGCAGGAGCCGAGCCACCCGGACGCGGTCCATCCAGTGGAACGACTGCGCCAGCGATGCCACCCTGAACGGGCCGAGGTGCGGCGACAGGTCCTCGGCACGCGACGTGACCCACTCGACGCTCGTGATCCCGGCAGCAGCCGCCTGCCGTGCTCCCTCGGCCAGCATGTCAGCGTCGGCGTCCAGGCCGGTGGAGTGTTCGAACAGCGGAGCCAGCAGCAGCGTAAGCGAGCCCGGCCCGCAGCCGACATCGAGAAGCCGCCCGGTTCCGTCGAGCCCGAGCTCGTCGGCCAGTCGGTCGACCAACTCCCGGGGGTACGACACCCGTCCCCGGACGTAGTAGGCCGCACTTCCCGCGTACAAGGACGGGTCCCACTCCCACTCGACCGCGCTCATCCGACCCCTCCTGCCATCGGACTCTCCTGCCCCGGAGCCTCCAGCGGCTACGGAGCCTGCCGGCTCGACAGCTTGTCGAGGTCACGTACGCAGAAGCGGTGGTGCGCCCACTCCTCGTCGAACACGGTCGCGAGGCACTCGCGCACCCGCCGCCCGCCGGCGTACGGGGGCCACCTGCCGTCGTCGGGCACCGGCGCCGGCTGCGCCAGCTGATCGGGCTTGACGTCGGCCAGCCACGCGGCGATCTCCGACGACTGCCGGTCCCGCACAGCGAGGACCTCGTCGAGGCTCGGCCGAGCGGAGCCGTCGAGCCCCTCGTCGGGCTGCTCGAAGAGGAACGCAGGCCCGAGACCCATGGCCGTGAACGGCTCCGTCACCCCGAGCACGCAACGCCGAAACCACGAGTCGTGCACGAAGACGAGGTGGCGCAGCGTCTCGACCATCGACCACTCGCCGTCGACGCTCTCGTGCTCGCTGCCCGCCGGCAGGGATCGCACCTGCGCGACGGTGGTGGCCCAGTCGTCCCGCAGCTGCCGCCAGCCCTCCTGAAGGTCGGCCGGCTCGTCGGACCTGATCAACAGCCGCACGGGATGCCTGCGATCGAGCTCGGCCTCGACGTAGGGCATCACCTCGACCCCGTTGACCACGAGGTTGGTCACCAAACCGTCGATCTCGGCGTCCTGCATGACGACACCGACCAGCCGCGCGCGGCTCAGGTCGCATTCGCGGAACTCCGCGCCGGTGAGGTCCTCGTCGTCAAAGCGCCGCATGCAGGACAGGTTAAGCCAGTGCGGTGCGGGCTGGCACGTCCCCGGCGCGCGGGACCCGACGGGCTTGCGTACCCTTGCGGTTACGTAACTGATGCGGTACGTTTGCACCATGGACTTCGTGTCGCGGGCCCCGGCGGACGGACGCCGACGCACGCCGCTCGAGATCCGCCGCGAGCATCCGTTCACGTCCGGGAGGCTCGCCGACAGCCCGCCGGTCGCCTTGTCGCGCGCCTCGCGTGACCTGAAGCGGTCCCCCGTGGCCCGCCTGCTCGGTGAACGCCGACAGGCCCGGCGATGCACCCGCAGCCTGCGGCGGCCCGAGCGGCTGGCCGACGTGGACGCCCGGATGGGCGACGCCGGTGCCTCGTGGCGAAGCCGACTCGACACCCTGCACATCGAGATAACCAACGGAAGGAAGACCCGCTGATGAAGACGACCGCCACTATGCGAGCACTTGACGAGAGGCGCGGCGCGGTCCGCGTCGAGGACGTCTACGCCACCGACATCGACGACCTGTGGGAGGCCTGTACGACGCCGGAGCGGCTCGCCCGCTGGATCGCAGGGCTCTCCGGCGACCTGCGCGTGGGCGGCACGATCCACGCCACCTTCACCAGCACCTGGACCGGGGACGGACGAATCGAGATTTGCGACCGCCCCGATCACCTGCTGCTGACCATGGAGCCCGGTACCGACGACCAGGCCGAGATCGAAGCCTGGTTGTTCGCAGAGGGCGACCTGACGCGGCTCGTCGTCGAGGAGCGCGGGCTACCGCTCGACGGGCTCCACTTCCACGGAGCCGGCTGGCAGGCGCACCTCGAAGACCTCCGCCGGTCACTGACTGGCGAACCCTCCGCG
>JAWWPH010000155.1:0-3146 GCA_033850875.1 Nocardioidaceae bacterium
GTGGTCGGGACAGCGGTCATCAGCCCTCCGTAGGTCGGTAGGTCGAGCGGCACCCAGGCCGGGCGACGAAGCGTAGCCGACGGCGCTCCCGGGCGCCGCTCCCGGGCCGCACCCGGCGCAGGCGACAGGCCGCGGCCGCGGCGTCAGGTGTAGCGGTTCGCCAGGTCGAGCTGCCGCGCGCTTGCCTCGGCGAGGGCGTCCAGCTGGTCGGAGCTGAGCCGGTCGCACACCCAGTCCCAGTGCAGCGACACCCGGTCGCCGACCGCCAACCCGCCGGCGAGCGCCTCCCCGGCCAGTGCCCAGCGCACCCTCTCCTCGCGCTCGGAGCCGAGGCTCAGCACTCCCGACGCGAACGTCAGCGGGCAGGAGGTGACGGTCGCATGCTCGCCGTCGACCGCGGTGACGGTGCCCCACCGGATCCGGCAGGAGTCCAGGACCGAAAGGGGCACGGGGCTGCCCGTGCCCAGCAGGCCGACCCACGGGTACACCGCGAGGACCTGGAAGCTGTGGTGCGCCAACGGAGTCAGGTCGGGCGTCACCCGCCTCCAGAACCCGCCGACCTGCCCCGCGAACCGCTCGCCCAGGGCGTCGAGCAACCGCGCCGGCTCCACGGCGTCGAGCAGGTCGTTGCCCACCCAGTACGCGTCGACGACCCGGGGGTCGAGGGGGTCGCCGATGCCGACGGCTGCAGCGATGACCTCGAGGTACGGCCAGGCACCGTCGAACGCCCGCGCCCGCCGGGTCATCGTCGCGGCCCCGGAGCCGGTGGCCGCATGGCTCAGCAGCTCGCCGGCACCGTCCGGGCCGCAGTATCCCAGCTCGTTGGGCGGGAACGCGTAGCGGGCGAACACGACGTGCCCGGCGTCGCTGCGCCGGGCCGGTGACAGGGTCATTCAGCAGATCCGAGGCAGCTGCTCACCGAGCGGCAGGTCGACGACACGGGTACCGCCGAGGCCGGTCTTGGCCACCACCATGCCCGGGTGGTCGTCGACGCACGACCCGATGACGGTCGCGGTCTTCCCGTACTCGTGGGCACGCATCGCCGACAGCACGCTTTCGGCCTCCTCCGCCGGCACGAACGCGAGCAGCTTGCCCTCGTTGGCGACGTACAGCGGGTCGAGGCCGAGCAGCCCGCACGCGTTCGCGACGTCCTGAGGGATCGGCAGCTGGCGCTCGACCAGCTCGACGCCGACCTGCGCAGCGCGGGCGATCTCGTTCAACGACGCCGCGACACCCCCTCTGGTGGGGTCGCGCAGCACGTGGACGTCGGCTCCGGTCGCGAGCATCGCGGCCACCAGGCCGTTGAGCGGTGCGGTGTCGCTCTCGACGAGCGTGCCGAACTCCAGCCCCTCGCGGCAGCTCATCACGGCGACGCCGTGGACACCGATGTCGCCGCTCACGATCACCACGTCGCCGGCACGTGCCCGCCGCGGCGAGATGTCGACGCCGTCGGGCACGAGACCGATCCCGGCGGTGTTGATGAACACCTTGTCGCCGTGGCCGCTGTCGACCACCTTGGTGTCGCCGGTGACCAGCCGCACCCCCGCACGTGACGCCGCCGCACCCAGTGCCCCGGCCACCCTGCCCAACTCGGCGAGCTGAGTGCCCTCCTCGAGGATGAATGCCGTCGACAGAGCCAGCGGCTGGGCGCCCGACATCGCCAGGTCGTTGACCGTCCCGTTGACGGCGAGGTCCCCGATCGACCCGCCGGGGAAGAACATCGGCCTGACCACGTAGGAGTCGGTCGAGAACGCCAACCGGGTGCCGCGCGCATCCAGCACGGCGGAGTCACCGAGCTCCGCGGCGGCAGCGGAGCCGTACGCCGGCAGGAACAGGTGCTCGACGAGCTCGGCAGACAGCGCTCCGCCGCCGCCGTGACCCATCACGACCGCCGGGTAGTCGCGCAGCGGCGCCGGGCACACCCAGGTGTCCATGTCGACGAAGGCGACCGGTTGCTCAGCGAGGGAGGCGACGGGCTGATCAGCCATGGCTCACGACTCCGACCGGCTCGGAGACCGCGGAGCGCACCGAGTCGAGGCGGCGGTACAGGTAGTAGGCGGCGCAGGCACCCTCGGAGGAGACCATCGTCGCGCCGAGCGGGTTGCGTGGCGTGCACTCCTTGCCGAAGGCCTCGCACTCGTGCGGCTTGATCAGCCCCTGCAGCACCTCACCGGAGCGGCAGATGGCGGACTCGTCGGTATGGATGCCGCCGACCTCGAAGCGGGCCTCGGCGTCGTAGTGGCGGTACTTGGACGCGAGCCGCCAGCCGCTCTGCGGGATCATGCCGATGCCCCTCCAGGCGCGGTCGGTGATCTCGAAGACGTCGTTGAGCATGGCTTTCGCCGCGGGGTTGCCCTCGGGCGGCACCACCCGCGGGTAGGCGTTCTCCAGCTCGTAGCGCCCCTCCTCGAGCTGCAGGACGGTGCGCCGGATGCCTTCGAGCAGGTCGAGGGGCTCGAAGCCGGTGACGACGATCGGCACCTTGTACTTGTCGACCAGCGGGGGGTACTCCCCCGTCCCCATCACGCTGCACACGTGACCGGCGGCCAGGAACGCCTGGACCCGGCAGGTCGGCGACTCCATGATCGCCGCGATCGCAGGCGGTACCAGTACGTGCGACACGAGCAGCGAGAAGTTCTCGACGCCGAGACGCTTGGCCTGGTAGACGGTCATGGCGTTGGCGGGCGCGGTCGTCTCGAAGCCGATGCCGAAGAAGACGACCTCCCGGTCGGGGTTCTCCCGCGCGAGCCTGAGGGCATCCAGGGGTGAGTACACCACCCGGACATCGCCGCCCGCGCTCTTGACGCGGAACAGGTCCGAGCTGCTGCCAGGAACGCGCAGCATGTCGCCGAACGAGCAGAAGATCACGCCGGGGCGCGCAGCGATCGCCAGCGCCTTGTCGATGATCTCGAGCGGTGTCACGCAGACGGGGCATCCGGGGCCGTGGATCATCTCGATGGCGTCGGGCAGCAGCTGGTCGATCCCGTGGCGGATGATCGAGTGGGTCTGGCCGCCGCAGACCTCCATGATGGCCCAGTGCCGGGTCGTGATCCTGGCGATCTCGGCGAAGAGACCCTGCGCCACCTCGGGGTTGCGGAATTCGTCCAGGTATTTCATGGGAGGGTCCTGACCACGGCCCCATCGTG
>JAWWPH010000524.1:0-4284 GCA_033850875.1 Nocardioidaceae bacterium
CGGGACCACGGCCCGATTTCCGCGTCGGCTGGTCGCCGAGCGACGGATCCGCTTCGTGAAGGTCGGTCGGCATGTACGGATTGCTGCAAGCGCGCTGATCGAGTTCATCCAGGAGGGCACGATCGAGCCGATCACGGTTCGTCGGAGGCGAGGCAGGTCGGTGGCCTGATGGGTGGCAAGCGTTCGTTCGGCACCGTGCGGCAACTGCGCTCGGGACGGTGGCAGGCTCGATACACGGGTCCTGACGGCCTGGTTAGGCCGGCACCGCACACGTTCGAACGACGCCGGGACGCGGAGGTCTGGCTGGCCAAGACGCATGCGGACATCGCGCGTGACGACTGGATCGACCCGGACGGCGGTTGGATCCCGCTTCGGGAGTACGCCACCGGGTGGGTCCGCGACCATGCCGCCCTGGGCGATCGGACACGGGAGCGCTACGAGGACCTGGTGCGTCTCCATATCGACCCGTACATCGGCGGCCGCCCGCTGGTGTCGATCAAGGAGGCCAACGTTCGGCAGTGGCGTCAGCTGCTGCTCGGGCTCGGGGTCGGCCCGCCGACGGTGGCGAAGTCCTACCGGTTGCTGCGGGCGATCATGAATACGGCCGTCGACGACCTGCGGATCCGCCGTAATCCCTGCCGGATCAAGGGCGCGGGTGAGGACCGCTCTCCCACGCGGCCGATCCTGACCATCCCGCAGGTCTATGCCGTCGCTGACTCGGTTCCGCGTCGGTACCGCGCGCTGATCCTCGTCGCGACTTTCTGCAGCCTCCGGTTCGGTGAGTCGGCGGCCCTGCGGCGCTCAGACGTCGACCTGAGCAGTGGCAGCTTGGTGGTGAAGTCCTCGCTCTCCGAGCTCCGCGGCGGCGAGCTAGTCCTCAAAGAGCCCAAGACTGAGGCAAGCCGGCGGCGGGTGGCGATCCCGACTGCGATCGCGCCGGACCTGCAGTGGCACCTCGACAGGTTCGTCAGGCGGCCCGCCGATGCCCGGGTCTTCAGTGGCCCCAAGGGCGGGCTGCTCCGTCGCAGCAACTTCCGTCGAATCTGGATCAAGGCACTGCTCGACGCGGGCGTACCGACGGTCCACTTCCACGACCTGCGCCACACAGGGAACACTGTCGCCGCCTCGACGGGGGCCAGTACCCGCGAGCTGATGACCCGGATGGGGCACTCGAGCACTCGGGCGGCGCTGATCTACCAGCACGCGACCGACGACCGGGATCGCCAGATCGCGGACGGGATCGACGTGCTGATCCAGGCTGCGCAGGCGCGACAGGCCGACATCGCGGACCGCGGCCTGCCTCCATCTGGCACGTATCTGGCACGGCATCCCGAAAAGGCACCGTGACCGCCCAGAACTGGCATGCGGTCAAGGGACCGAAAATGGTGCCTCACCTGCGGGTTTGTACCGATAGGCGTTGCGTGGGCGCAGCAGGGATCGAACCTGCGACCACCTCCTTGTAAGGGAGGTGCTCTACCGCTGAGCTATGCGCCCGGAGCCACGCAAGGCTACCGCTGAACGTGACAACGACCGCCAACGTCTCGGTTCGCTGGCGGTCGTGTCAGTAGCAATGGAACACCTAGGCGCGTTCCCACGCCAGCGTTTTCGCCATGTTCGCGCCAACTATCACGCAACGTGATCAAATCAACGCAAAGTGCTTATGGCTGCCCTGTACTCTGCGGGGTCGCGAGCCGCTCCCATGGAGTTCTCGACCTGCCAGCGCACGATCCGCTCGCGGTCCACCACGACCGTCAACCGGAAGGCGCATCCGCGCTCGGAATTGAAGGTGTTGTAGGCACGCGTCACCTCGCCGTGAGGCCAGAAGTCGCTGAGCAGGGAGAACTCGTAGCCGTCGCGGTCGGCGTAGGCCCGCAGCGAGTAGAGCGGGTCGCAGGAGATCGCCAGTAGCTCCGTCGTCTCGCCGGAGAGGTCGGCGAAGTCGTCCCTGAGTTGCCGCAGCTCGCCGGTGCAGACCCCGCTGAACGCGAACGGGTAGAAGACCAGCACGACGTCCTTACGCCCTCGGAAGGTCTCGAGAGAGACCGACTCCCCGTGCTGGTTTGGCAGGGTGAAGTCCGGCGCAGGAGCGCCGATGTCGACCGCCATCGCGTCAGCGGCGCCCCGGCCGGGCGGACTTGGGCGAGACCAGCTTGGTCGCCGACCACTCCGGGCCGGCAGCGAGGCTGGTGGTCGTCGACAGGCCCGCGGTGGGCGCCGCTTCGGCGATGTCCGAGGCATCCACGTAGTTGTCGCGCCCCACCTTCGGCGTCAGCAGCCAGATCATTCCGCCCTCCGCCAGGTCGGTCAACGAGTCGACGAGGCCGTCGACGAGGTCACCGTCGTCGCGACGCCACCACAGCACCACAGCGTCGACGACGTCGCCGTACCGGTCGTCCACGAGGGCGGTCCCGACGGTCTCCTCGATCGCTGCGCGTACGGCCTCGTCGATGTCCTCGTCCCAACCCAGCTCCTGGACCACCATTCCGGGCTGGAACCCGAACCGACTCACCAGTCCGGTGTCCGCGTTGCCCGCGGTCGCGCTCACGCAAATCCTCCTCATTGCCCGTGCACCACCCGTGCACCCCCGACGCAGGGTAGTTCACCGCGAACGTCGCCCTTGTGCAAGCCCTTCGGCTAATTCGGCCGTCCGATTTAGTTTCGGCACGGTGTGAGTCCAGCCTCGATAGGTGTCAGGATGAATACAGGCCCCTTACAAGGGGACTGCTGAGGTACGCCCGCTCGACCCGCAGCGGGTCCGCAGAACCAGGAAGACGAGGACACACCGTGGCTCCCACCAGTGACCGGCCGAGAGTGATCCACGAGGGACTCCCCACGCAACTGCCTGACGTCGATCCCGAAGAGACGCAGGAGTGGCTGGACTCCCTCGACGCGCTCCTGGACGAGAAGGGCAGGACCCGCGCCCGGTACGTCATGTTGAAGCTCCTCGAGCGGGCCCGGGAGAACCAGGTCGGCGTGCCGGCGCTCCGCAGCACCGACTACATCAACACCATCCCGCCTGAGCGCGAGCCGTGGTTCCCCGGCGACGAGTATGTCGAACGTCGCATCCGTGCCTTCATCCGCTGGAACGCCGCGGTGATGGTGTCGCGGGCGAACCGCAAGGGCCTCGAGGTCGGCGGCCACATCGCGACGTACCAGTCCTCCGCGAGCCTGTACGAGGTCGGCTTCAACCACTTCTTCCGCGGCAAGGACCACCCGGGCGGCGGCGACCACGTCTTCATCCAGGGCCATGCGTCGCCCGGCATCTACTCGCGGGCGTTCCTCGAAGGGCGGCTGAGCGAGGACCAGCTGGACGCCTTCCGGCAGGAGGTCTCGCGAGGCCCCGGCAAGGGCCTGTCTTCGTACCCGCACCCTAGGTTGATGCCCGACTTCTGGGAGTTCCCGACCGTCTCGATGGGTTTGACCGCGCTGAACTCGATCTACCAGGCACGGTTCAACCGGTACCTGCAGAACCGCGGCATCAAGGACACCAGCGACCAGCACGTCTGGGCCTTCCTCGGCGACGGCGAGATGGGCGAGCCGGAGTCGCTCGGCGCCATCGGCCTCGCCGCGCGCGAGGAGCTCGACAACCTGACCTTCGTCGTGAACTGCAACCTGCAGCAGCTCGACGGTCCCGTCCGCGGCAACGGCAAGATCATCCAGGAGCTGGAGTCGACGTTCCTCGGCGCCGGCTGGAACGTGATCAAGGTCGTCTGGGGTCGCGAGTGGGACGATCTGCTGGCCCGCGACGTCGACGGCGCCCTCGTCAACAAGATGAACTCCACGCCCGACGGCCAGTTCCAGACGTACTCGGTCGAGAGCGGCGACTACATCCGCGAGAGCTTCTTCGGGGGCGACCCGCGGCTGCGCAAGATGGTCGAGGACCTCTCCGACGACGACATCCGCAAGCTGCCGCGCGGAGGTCACGACTACCGCAAGGTGTACGCCGCGTTCAAGGCCGCCAAGGAGCACGTCGGGCAGCCGACCGTCATCTTGGCCAAGACGATCAAAGGCTGGACCATCCAGGCGCTCGAGGCCCGCAACGCCACGCACCAGATGAAGAAGCTGACCAAGAAGGACCTCAAGGAGTTCCGCGACCGCCTCATACTGCCCATCTCCGACGAGGAGATCGACGGCAGCGACCTGGCGCCGTTCTACCACCCCGGCCCGGACTCCCCCGAGATCCAGTACATGCTGGAGCGCCGCCGCCAGCTCGGAGGCCCGCTGCCCGAGCGCCGGGTGAACGCGGCCCCGCTCAAGCTGCCGGGCGACGAGATGTACGCCGAG
>JAWWPH010000532.1:0-3520 GCA_033850875.1 Nocardioidaceae bacterium
AGGCGTACGACACGGCCAGCACGGCGACGACCAGCAACAGGATCGCCGCCCGGCCGCCGAAACCGGCGGAGGACGCGGACGCCACCGGCGGGGCTGGTTTGCCCTTGGCGGGTGGTGTGGTACCCGCCGCGGCACTTCGTGGGACCGGAGCGGCGGCAACCTTGCTGGTGCGTCGCGTGGCGGTGGAGCCGGTCCGTGGCCGCCGGCCCGCCCGATCGCGGTCTGCGCCGGGGGCGGACTTCGGTCGCGCTCGAGGAGGCATCGACGGGTCAGCTCCCGGTGAACCGTGGGAAGGCTCTCCGGCCGGCGTATCGGGCGGCGTCGCCGAGCTCCTCCTCGATCCGGAGCAGCTGGTTGTACTTCGCCACCCGCTCGGAGCGCGCGGGCGCGCCGCTCTTGATCTGGCCGCAGTTCGTCGCGACGACGAGGTCCGCGATCGTCGTGTCCTCGGTCTCCCCGGAGCGGTGACTCATCATGCAGCGCATCCCGTTGCGGTGCGCCAGGTCGACCGCGTCGAGAGTCTCGGTGAGGCTACCGATCTGATTGACCTTGACCAGCAGCGCGTTGGCCGACGACTCCTCGATGCCGCGGCGGATGCGCTCGACGTTGGTGACGAACAGGTCGTCCCCGACGATCTGCACGGAGTCGCCGAGTGCGGAGGTCATGGCCTTCCAGCCGTCCCAGTCCTCTTCGTCCATCGGGTCCTCGATGGACACGATCGGGTACGCCGAAGCGAGCTCGGCGTAGTACGCGGCCATCTCGTCCGACGACCGAGCCGAACCTTCGAAGCGGTAGCTTCCGCTGTCGGCGTCGTGGAACTCCGACGCCGCGACGTCGAGGGCGAGCGCGATGTCGCTGCCGAGGTGCAGACCCACCTTGTCGACGGCCGTCGCTATCAGGTCAAGCGCCTCCCGGTTGGAGCCCAGGCTCGGTGCGAACCCGCCCTCGTCACCGAGTCCGGTGTTGTACCCCTGGGACTTGAGCACGCCCTTGAGCGCGTGGTAGACCGACACGCCCTGCTCGAGCGCCTCGGTGTAGGTGGGTGCCCCGATGGGGGCGATCATGAACTCCTGGATGTCGACGTTGCTGTCGGCGTGAGCTCCACCGTTGAGGATGTTCATCATCGGCACCGGCAGCAGGTGCGCGTTGGAGCCGCCGATGTACCGGAACAGGGTCAGCCCAGCGGACTCGGCTGCCGCCTTCGCGACAGCGAGCGACACGCCCAGGATGGCGTTCGCGCCCAGCTTCGCCTTGTTGGGCGTCCCGTCAAGGTCGATCAGCAGGTAGTCGATCGCGCGTTGCTCGTCGGCGGGTTCGCCGAGGACGGCGTCCGCGATCGAGGTGTTGATCGCTGCGACGGCCTTGCCGACGCCCTTGCCGCCGTACCAGGTCCCGCCGTCCCGCAGCTCGACCGCCTCGAACTTCCCCGTCGAGGCACCGGACGGGACCGCGGCCCTGGACACGACGCCGTCGTCGAGCCCGACCTCAACCTCTACCGTCGGGTTGCCGCGCGAGTCCAGGATCTCGCGCGCTCTGACCGCGATGATGAGTGGCACGTCGAAACTCCCTTTGCTGCCGGTCCGGTCCGGACGTCAGCCTAACCGGGAAGGTCTGGAGCGTCCCGCAGGCCACGCTGTTCGCGACCACGCACCTCGGCCATCTCCTGCCGCACCCTCATCCGCAGCGCCTGCTCGGGGTCCACGCCCGCCGCCTGCGCCGCCTTGGCGAGTGCGAAGAGAGCCTCGCCCAGCGAGGCCGGGTCAGCCGCCGCCACGACAGCATCCGATCCGCCGGGACGGACTCCGGCACGCCCGGCGACAGCTGCCGCGAGACTGAGTGCCGGCAGGCCCGGCGGGATGCCGTCGAGGGCCGACGTACGCCCCTTCTCCGCGGACTTGATCGCGTCCCAGGCGCTCTGTACGCCGTCCGCACTGGTGACGTCGGAGTCCCCCACACCGGTGCCGTCGGCCGCGGCGAAGACATGAGGGTGGCGACGGACGAGCTTCGCGACGATCCCTGCAGCCACGTCGTCGATGTCAAAGGGATCGGACTCGTGCTCCGCGGCGACCCGGGCATGGAACATCACCTGGAGCAGCAGGTCCCCGAGCTCCTCGCGCAGATGCTCCCGATCGCCGGACTCGATCGCCTCAACCGTCTCGTAGCTCTCCTCGAGGAGGTAGCGGACGAGCGTCAGGTGCGTCTGCTCGCGGTCCCACGGACACTCGCGGCGCAGCCTGTCCATGACGGCAACGAGCTCGAGCAGCCGGTGCCCCGGCGGGTCGGTCGCTGCCATGGCGGCCTCGTCGGCTCAGCAGACCTGCGACGACGGGAGGTCGGACGTGTTGGCCTGTGAGTTGGAGGCAGCGTCCTGGCTGTCCTTCGCGGCGGCGGAGACCGGGTCGGACAGGGACCCCGAGCCTCCGACCACGGTCTTCCCGTTCCACCGTCCGTAGGCGGGGTTGATCCGTACGTCCTGCTTGGTCACGTACTTGGCGAGATAGGTGCTCGCCTGCGTGGTGTTGTCGTTCTGGACCTGGCTCGACGTCGTGATCGAGGGGTCGGCGAGGTGCGCGCCGATCAGCTGCGTCTCGGCCGTGGACTTGCCGATGGCGTCGAAGAAGCCCTTCAGCGCGGCGGTGTCGGCCGTGCTGAGGCCGGTGGGGATCGAGTTCTGCGAAGCGTTCTGCGTGATTGCGGCCTGGTCGACGGTGAGCTTCATGGCGGCGGTGGCACGGTCGATGACCGTGAACTGCACCAGGGCGGCGGTGATCGTCGCGCGCAGGTTGGCGAGCGAGACCGGGGCAGGCGCCCCCTGACTGCCGGCCGTTGCCGCGGTGTAGGCGCAGGCCGCGTGCACGACCGAGTCGATCTGGTCCTGCTGGATCGCCTGGCCGTCGATCGTGGCCGCCACTCCGGGCGTCAGGTTGGTGGAGCAACCCGAAAGCGCAGACAGGCCCATCAGGGCAAGCACCACGACCGCAGCCGTTCGCTGCTTGTGACCGCGGCGGCGGCTCCTACTGGCAGTCACGGCTGCGCCTCCTCCAGCTCTCGTCATGTCGGCCACTGCACATCAGGTCGCGGGTGACTCCGCGATGATGTCGTCGATCACGCGACCGGCCCAATCTAGTACGGCGACGTCGCGTACCTGCTCGCCGCCGACCACCCCCGACATCGGGCGCGGCACCAAGATGCTACGCACCGCCGTCTTCACCACGCTTCGTGGGTAGAGCCGGTCGAGGCGCACCCTCCGGGACTCCGGGATGTCCACCGGGGAGAACCGTATGAAGCCTCCCTGCCCGTTGACGTCGGTCAGCCTGGCAGTGCGGGCCTTCACCCTGAGCCGCGCCACCGCCAGCAGGTTGTCGACCGGGTCCGGGAGGGCGCCGTACCGGTCGAGCAGCTCCGAGCGCACCTCCTCGACCTGGTCGAGCGAGCGGACCTCGGCGAGCCGCTTGTACATCTCCAGCCGCAACCGCTCGCTCGGTACGTACGCGTGCGGAAGGTGCGCATCGACCGGCAG
>JAWWPH010000538.1:0-4240 GCA_033850875.1 Nocardioidaceae bacterium
GGACTCACGGTGCTCAAGTCCACGAAGATCTTCCCCCTCGACAAGCCAGCGAGGATTCCGTCGGGACCGAAACTGACCGCTTCCAGCGCCGAGTCATCGGCAACCATGCTGAAAACCACGTCCGCCGCGGCGGCTACTTCACGCGGAGTCTCACACCACCGCAGACCCTGCTCAATCAAGCACCCAGCCTCCGACCTCGTGCGATCGGTCCCAAACAGCGACCTTCCCGAGCCGAGCAGACGCCCCGCCAAACGACTCCCCACCGCTCCAAGACCCACAAAGCCAATGGCCGTCACACCCATGCTCTTTCCGCTTCCCATATCAATCCTCGCGCAGGCCATCAGTACCGAAGTCGACGCGCGTCTGCAGCAACACCACCCGACGCCAAACTCGAAATCAACAGTGGCGCGGCCAGGCGCGGATGCCCTCGACGTCACCAGGGGTCTCGCTCCTGGTGCTAGCCGGACTCGCGGACTCCTGCTACCCGCCATGCGACGCAGCCGAACCCCGGTCATGGTCCTTGCCACGCTGTGTCAGGTACCCGCTGCCTGTCGACGGGTGCGCTCAGTCTCGGCCCAACGCCAGAACCCCAGCCGTCACAGGGCTACGCCGAAACGCATGCTACGACACACCGGTCCCGCCTACTTGGGCTCCGACGCGTTTCGGAACAGAGCAGCTGTGTGGCCAACAAGGGTCCAAGGGCAGTGCGCCCGCTCAGCGAGCCAGGATGTCGGCACAGACTGTCGCGATGCCGCACAGCAGTCGACTGTGAATGGAGATGGGGCCTGTCGACGTCAATATCGTCGGCAAAGCGCCGGAGGTCAAACGTGCTGGGGCTGCCGGTGAACATAGTGGTCCCTCGGCCGTCATTGAAGCCGAACGGGCTTCGGGAGGGGGCGGGGACGTGCACCGCGTCGGCGGAACGCGCGAACACCTTTGTCGGCTGATCCAATGGGTGGGTGGAGCACCCAGTGTCGCCCTTAAGTCCGTGACTGGTTGTAACGCCGCAAAAGGCGGACGAAGGTGTCGATGTCTTCTGGACTCCAGGGGGCGAGGCTCCGCTGGAGCTCGGTGCGCCCACGCTCCTGCAGTGCCTCGATTCCCTGGGATCCACGGGTTGTGAGGACCAGGCCGTGCGCGCGTTTGTCATGTGGGTAGGGCACTCGTTCGACGAGGCCGAGCCGCTCGAGCTGGTCGATCTGACGGCTGACGGCACCCTTGTCCATGTCGAGGGCGGTCGCCACGTCCGCGGAGCGAGCGTGGTCGTTGGCAGCAAGCCAGAGCAGAACCGCGTAACCGGGGAGCTGCAGGTCGGGGTGAATGCATCGCGCCCGCGAGACGGATGCCCGTCGAACCTGCCGGAAGAGGATGAGGAGCTCCTCTTCCAGGCCCCGCATGCTGACGGTGACATCGTCGCGGAGCACCGGGCTCTCAGCGGTGCCCGAGGCTGCGTCTTCGCCGTGGAGGACCGTCATGACTCGACCTCGTCGGCCCGCTGGATGGTGGTCCGCAGCGGCACTTCCTTGATGAACAGCACGGCGACGAACGCCAACACGGCGAATGGTGTGGCGATGAGGAAGATGTGGCCCGTCGCGTCGCCGAATGCCTTCTCGAAGACGAGCCGCACCGGTGCCGGTAGCCGCGACAGGTCCGGGACCGACTGGCTGCTCGTCGTGATCGACGCCTTGATGCCGAGGTGGGCCAGCCCAGCCAGCACGCTGTCGCTGACGCGATGGCTGAGGGCGGTGCCGAGCGCGGAGACCCCGATCGCGCCGCCCATGGTGCGGAAGAAGGCGACCAGAGCGCTGGCGGCGCCCATGTCGCTTTGCGCGGTGTTGTTTTGCACGGAGAGAACGAGGTTCTGCATCGTGGCGCCCAAGCCGATTCCGAGTACCGCCATGTACACGCCGACCACGAGGAGCGGTGTGGTGCGGTCGATCGTGCTGAGTAGGGCAATCCCGACGATGGTCAACAACATTCCACCGACGAGGAACTTCTTCCACGAGCCGGTGGCGCTGATGATGCGGCCGCTGGTGATGCTTGACACGAGGAGACCGCCGACCATGGCGACGGTCATCAGCCCGGCATGCGTGGGGCTCATGCCACGGGCGATCTGGAAGTATTGCGACAAGAACACGGTCGAGCCGAACATCGCCACGCCCACCATGATCGACGCGAACGTCGCCAGGCTGGTGGTCCGGTCCCGGAACAGTCGCATCGGGATGATCGGCTCGCGGACCGTGAACTCGGTGACCACCGCTGCCGCCAAGAGACCAACACCCAAGGCCACCATCCATGCGGTCGTGACCGACGCCCAGCCATAGTTGGTCCCCGCCAACGAAACCCAGATGAGCAGCACCGACACCCCGCCGGTGATGAGCGCCGCTCCGAGGTAGTCGATGGAGACCTCACGTTTGACGGTGGTCAGATGCAGCGTCTTCTGCAGCACCGCGAAGGCCAGTACGGCCACTGGGAGTCCGACATAGAAGCACCAACGCCACCCCAGCCACGGCGTGTCAACGATGAGACCCCCCAACAGCGGTCCGCTCACGGTCGCTACCGCGAAGACGGCCCCGATGTACCCGGAGTATCTGCCTCGCTGGCGAGGCGACACGATCGATGCGATCACGACCTGCACCAGCGCCGTCAGACCGCCCGCGCCGATCCCCTGCACCGCACGTGCACCGATCAAGAAGCCCATGCTGTGCGACATGCCGGCCAGCGACGATCCGATGGCGAAGATCACCAGTGACGACTGGACGAGCATCTTCTTGCTGAACAGGTCTGCCAGTTTGCCCCAGATCGGAGTCGATGCAGTGGTGGTGAGCAGCGTCGCGACGACGATCCACGTGTAACCCGATTCGCTGCCACCGAGATCGGAGACGATCCGCGGCAGAGCGTTGGAAACCACCGTCGCCGAGATCATGGCCACGAACAGCGCGAGCAGCAGACCGGAGAGGGACTCGAGAATCTCCCGGTGGCTCATCTCCGTGTCGGCCTCGGGGACAAGGGTGGCCGCCCCAGTGTCCGGCTGCTCGGTGATCGTCGTCGTCGACGAGGTGGCGTCGGGTGGAGGCGTCGATGTCATGAAGAGGTCCTGTCGCGAGAGTCGGTCTGGTCGTCGATGGTCGGTCGCGCTGTGTTGGGAGCTGTCAGGTCGTCGACAAGGCGCCTCATCTGAGCGGCCAGTCCGGCCAGCTCATCGGCACGCCAGCCGGAGAGCCTGTCTTGAACCAGCGTCGCTATGACGGCTCGACGCTGCTCCAGCCGTTGCCGGCCCGCCGGGGTGAGCGCCAACTCGTGTGCGCGGGCATCCGTCGGGTCCGGATGCCGGTCGAGCAGTCCGGCTTGCTCCAGCGCCGCCGCCTGTCGGCTCACCACCGACATATGCAGGTGGCAGGCTTTCGCCACCGCGCCCACGCGGGCCGGACTACAACGCTCCAACACGGCAAGGACGAATAGGGATGCACCGGCGTCGTCTCGAGGCTCCAACTGATGCACCTGCCGCAGCCAGGACTTGAGGTCCACCAATGCAGACAGCAGGTCCTGGACCGGCGCCTCGCCTGCCGGGACCGGCTTCGTGGCCACAGGAGGCGGCGTCGAAGCCGAAGCGGCTTTCGGGTCCTCGGCTCCCCACCGAACGTTTGGTTGCATGTGACAACCATACAACAGTTAGTTGTAAACGGCAACAATCCTGGTTCGGCAACGACCCTCTGCACGGCGGGCTGCCGGGGCCTGGCTGATGTGGGAACCACGCCGGCCAGCACGTTGGAAAAGCAAGCAGTCTGACGCTGCCTAGGGCGCTTCTCTAGGCTGAGTGGGACTGGCGATCGCGCATGAGATGCCCCTGCGGAGGTAAAGTCTGCCGAAGTGAAGACCCTGCTGAGGGGGTTCGATGACCTACGTCGACCGTTTGCTGAGAGGGACTGCGAGCCCGCGCTCGAGGCTGCGCCCGGTGGTGGCGGCCCGGAGGGCGATATGACCCCGGTCGTGTGGCGGGAGTTGAAGTGGTACGTCACCGTCGTGGTTCGCACGCTCGAGTGGCTGGGCGCCGCCCTCATCGTCTGGGGGTGCGCCGTCGCGTGTTTGAACCCCCAGGCAGACCTTCGGAGTAGCCGTCGTCGACTCGCCTCAACGCCGAAGCGGGAAGTCCGCTGGCACGCTCGACAGGGCATTCACGAGATCGAGGCATACCTTGCCGGCCACGATCACCACTGCTGATCAAGTCCAACCCGCCGAC
>JAWWPH010000009.1:0-6776 GCA_033850875.1 Nocardioidaceae bacterium
CGGCCTGACGCTCGACGACGTCTACGCGCACCTGTGACCGTCCGCTGCTCCGCGCTGGATCCGGAACCGAGAAGGCCGCTGCCATGCTGAAGATCGCCGTACCGAACAAGGGCTCGCTCGCCGAGGCCTCCGCAGCCATGCTGCGGGAGGCCGGATACCGGCAGCGCCACAGCTCCAACGAGCTGGTGATGACCGATGTCGCGAACGACGTCGAGTTCTTCTACCTGCGGCCGCGCGACATCGCCGTGTACGTGGGGGAGGGCACCCTCGATCTCGGCCTGACGGGCCGCGACCTCGTACTGGACTCGCGCGCGCCGGTGACGGAGCGGCTCAGGCTGGGCTTCGGCGCGTCGCAGTTCTACTTCGCCGGACCCGTCGACGGCGTCTCCACCGTGGAGGAGCTCGACGGCCGCCGCGTCGCGACGTCGTACGCCGGCCTGGTCGAGGACTTCCTCAAGGAGCGGTCCGTCTCGGCCCACGTCGTCCGTCTGGACGGCGCCGTCGAGTCGGCCGTGCGCCTCGGAGTCGCCGACGCGATCGCCGATGTCGTCGAGACCGGCAGCACGCTGCGGCAGGCGGGTCTGCGGATCTTCGGCGACCCGATCCTGTCGTCGGAGGCGGTACTCGTGACGCGGCACGCCGGTGCCGATCCGGCCGGCTTCGACGTCTTCGTCCGGCGACTGCGCGGCGTCCTCGTCGCCCGGCGGTTCGTGATGATGGACTACGACATCCGCGTGGAGCAGGTCGAGGCCGCCTGTACGCTGACGCCGGGAATCGAGTCGCCGACCGTGTCACCGCTGCACCGGGAGGGCTGGGTCGCCGTTCGGTCGATGGTGCCGCACGACGACGCACAGCGGGTCATGGACGACCTGTACGACCTTGGCGCGCGCGGGATCCTGGTGACGAACATCCACGCTTGCCGACTCTGAGCCGATGCCAGAACCGCTCAGGCTGCCTCGTCGCTACCGGCCCTTCGGCGCACGCATCGCCGCGGCCGTCGCGGCCGTGGTGCTGGTCGGGTTCACCGCGTTCATCTGGCTCGCGTTGCCCCGCAGTGCCCGGGCCACCTTCGGCCTGGCGGAGCGCCTCACGGTGGTCGTCATCTACGCGGCGGTGCTGGCGGTCCTGAACGGCATGTTCCGGACGTCCGCGCACGCCGACGAGGAGGGCCTGACGGTCACCAACGGCTACATCAGGCGTCGCTTCGCCTGGCCGCAGATCGTGCGGATCTCCCTCGGCGCCGGCCGACCCTGGGCGCTGCTCGACCTGGCCGACGGCACCACGGTCTCGGTAATGGCGATCCAGGGGTCCGACGGCGCCCGGGCCGACCGCGCTACCCGCGACCTCAAGCGGGTCCTCGCCGAGCGCTCCCGGCCCACCTGAACCGACCCCTGACCGGACCCATCCCGCCGGTGTCAGTCCCCCCGGCGCGTGGCCCGGTAGCGTCGCACCCATTCGGCGCTCAGCGAGTCGGCCTGTCGTTCAGGTGGAGAGACCGGAGCCCAGCCAGCGGGAGGAGCAGCCCTGATGAAGTCGAGCACTCTCATGACCGTCCCGACCGGGCTGGCGACCAGGGATTCGTACGTCAGGCCGAGCGGCTCCACGGCCTCCGCGGCGAACCATGCTCGCCACGCCTGGTTGTGCTCGTGAATCGTCGCGACAAGGCGCTCGACCTGGTCGAGGTCAAGCTCCGCCGTCGCTCGCGACCTGTCACCCTCCTGCCAGAAGCCCGTCTGCTCTGCACGCGCCCACGACACCGCTTGGGCGACGACGTCCAGGCGCTCCAGGTGCACAAAGCGAAGTGGCCCCAGCGCGCGCTCGAGCACATCGACGTCGCCGTGCCCGCCGATGTGGTGGCGGAGCCCTTCCACCAGGAGGTGCATCGATCCCCACATGATCCGGGCGGCAAAGACACCGTTGCCGGTACTGCCCGCCCGGACGGCGCCGCGCACGAACTGGACGTAGTCGAAGTCGCCCTCGTCAGTGACTCCTACGCCGAACCGCCCCGCCCACAACCGATGGTCGGGCTCGCGGAAGTACGACTCCGGGTGCCCCGCGACCCCCGTCGAGGAGAGCAGGCTGCACAGCAACGTGCTCCCGGTCCGCGGAGTGCCGCAGAGCAGGTACGAGGAAGCTGATCGCACGGCACCAACCTAGGGGCGGACATCGCAGCTACCAGGCGTCTGCCCGCGGGATGTGCCGGGCGGCCACCCACCCGACCTTCCGCCGAGACGTCAATCGGTGTCCGACACGCCGGCAGCACCGGGCCGGCGGTGACGTGTCGGCGGGAAGGGTGAGTGCGCGGCCAGACCGTGGACGGCGGCGGTGAAGCACTCCATCGGCGGGGTCACGAGCCCGGCGCCCACCTGTCCGGTACCGGCGACGCGGCCCGCCATGCCGGTGTTGATCTGCGGCAGCCGGCCCGTGCGGAGCACCGCCGTCACGTCGATCCCGGTCGGCGTGCCCCGGAAGTCCATGATCGGTATCGCCCAGGCGGGGTTCTCGCCGACGCAGAGGTCGTACATGCGCCGCGTCGTCGCCAGCGCGTCGGAGACCGAGCCGCCCACGAACCGTACGATCGCGGGTGCCGTCGCCATCGCGAAGCCGCCGATGCCGGCTGTCTCTGTGATCGCCGAGTCGCCGATGTCGGGGTTGGCGTCGTCGGGGCCGAAGCTGCCGAGGTACAGCCCGTCGGCCACCTGCGCCGGCCCGGTGTACCACTCGTCGCCCGTCGACGAGACCTGGATACCGAAGTCCGTCCCGTTGCGCGCCATCGTGGTGACGACCGTGGAGCCGGGTACGCCGCTCGCGGCCACCGTGACGAGCTTGCACGCGGGCATCACCAGGTTGAGGAAGAAGTGGTCGTTGCCGGACACGAAGCGCACCACCTCCGCCAGGTCGGCCGTGTCGAGCCCCGACGTGATCAGGTCGGGCAGCCACTCCTTCAGCAGCATGAGGGTGCCGGCGCGGTTGCGGTTGTGCCCCTCGTCGCCCATCTGGATCATCTGGGCGATGATCGCGATGATGTCGACCGGCCCGCGTGCACGCGTCGCCGTCTGCAGGGCCGGCCCCAGGATGTCGGTCATCCAGTGGAGCCGCTCGATCACGTCGGGGGAGTACGCCCCGTAGCGCAGCACCTTCCCGAGCCCCTCGTTGAGGGAGCACCAGGCTCGGCGGTCGGCGGACTCGTCGGACAGCTCGAACATCCACATCGACGGCGACACCACGCCCGCCATCGGCCCGACGGCACCGCGGGAGTGGCACGGCTCCCAGGTCAGCGACCCCGCAGCGAGCAGAGCCTCCGCGTCCTCGGCGGAATCTGCCAGTCCCTCGAAGATCGCCGCCCCGATCAGGGCGCCGCGCAGTGGCCCCGACGCCCGCTCCCACGTGACCGGCGGACCCGCGTGCAGGAAGTGCCCCCTCTCGAGCCCGAGCACGTCGGACGCCGGCCGGACGTCGGTCAGTGCCGCCTTCGCCGCTGTCATCCGGCGGACCGCCTCGGCGTTGGCCTCGGTACGCCGCGGGTCGAGCATCACGGCCGTCAGCGCCTCCTCGGTGCCGGCGACCGGCGGCGTCCACTCGACGCGGGCCGTCGGTACGCCCTGCCGCTCGAGCGACTCCGCGAGGATCTCGGCGCCGGCAGTGATCACGCCCGACGGCGTGGTCAACGGGCGCGTCATGCCGGCTCACCGCGGTCGACCAGCGAGAGCGCTTCCCGCGTGGCCGCCGAATTCGACGCGTGGACGATCGCCCCGGCGGCCGCCAGCCGCGAGGCGGTGTCCTCCAGTCCCTGCGGGTCGTCGCGGGTACCTACCACCGACACCACCACGGGGGTACCGCTCCCCGCGATCATGGTGGCGAGCTCAGCGGCCGGGTCGGGATGTGCGCCGTTCCCCAGCACCACGTCGAGGAGGACCACGGCGCAGTCCGGGTCCTCGAGCTCCTGGTGGAGCCGATGGAGGCGCAGGGTGGGGTCGATCATCGGGTGCGCCCGGCCGACCGTGAGCCGGTCGTCGCCGAAGTCGATGAACGTGTGGCCGTCGGACTCCAGTCCGGCGCCGAGGGACGGCTGACCGGCCAGCGGGATGTTCGAGCTGACGGTGCCCAACTGCTGGACGGCGATGAGCATCGCCTCGTCGCACAAGGTGCCGCCCGAGAACAGCCCCCGGACGTATCCCGCCCGCGGCGGCGGCGCAGCGGCTCCCCATCGAGGGGGCGGCGCCCACTGCACGCCCATGGCCCGGGCGACCGACGCGGCGGTCACGGTGATGTCCGGCTGTTCCGGGCTCAGATAGCCGAGCACGACCGGCGTACCGAGCGCCTCGGCGTGCGCCGTGACCGCCTCCGCGACCTCCGGCGCGGGAGGCTTGGAGATCACGACGATCGTGGAGATGTCGTCGTCGGCGGCGAGTGCGTCGAGGGCCGCCAGGGTCGCGCGCCCACCCACTGCGGCCGACAGGTCGCGGCCGCCCACTCCCAGGCAGTGCGTGACGCCGATCCCCGCCCCGTCGAGAAGAGCCAGCAGGTGCTGGGCACCGGTTCCGGATGCGGCGACGATGCCGATCGGCCCCGGCCGCACCACGTTCGCGAACCCCAGCCCGACGCCGCCCACGACGGCCGTGCCGCAGTCCGGGCCCATCATGAGGACACCCGCAGCGGCAGCGAGATCCTTCAGTGCGACCTCCTGCTCGACGCTCACGTTGTCGCTGAAGACCATTACGTCGAGTCCGGCCGAGATGGCGTCGGCGGCGTCGATCGCCGCGACCGCTCCCGGTGTGCTGACCAGCGCCAGCGACGCCTCGCCCCGCCGGGCTGCCGCCGCGATGGTGGCCGGCGGGCTGACCGCGTCCGCGCCTGGAGCGCCGCCCGCCGACGGCCGCCGCACCAGCGCTTCGTCGAGTGCGGCGACGGCGTCGTCGACTGCGGCGTCGCTGTGGGCGTCGATCGCCACGAGCATGTCGTTCGGCGACGCCTCCGGTGGTGGTTCGAAACCCATGTCGGCGAGGAGACCGAGGTTGAGCTCGGTCGCCATCGCGACGAGCGCGCTGGTGACACCTTCCCTGTCCTGCAGCTCCCGGCTGACCTGCATCAAGCTGACGGAGTCCTGGTAGGAGCCGCGGCGAACCTGTACCGAACGCGTCATGCCGCGGCAACGGTCGTGTCGGAGGACCGGCGCGCCGGAGAAACGCCAGGCAGCACCGTGTGGACGCCCTCGGCCATGCCTCGTCCCGAGGAGTGCCCGATCTCCTCGAGCCTTGTCAGGCAGTGGCCTCGAGCTGCCTCGTCGCTCTTGAGCGACGCCAGGTAGCCCGCGAGCGCGTCGATGCAGCGACCGTCGGCGGCCTGGCGGAGCAGACCGGCCGACGTCGCTGTCGTCGCGGACTCCAGCTCGGCGGCGTCGACCGCGGCCGCCAGCTCGGCTCCGGCCGGATGTCCGGCTGCCAGCAGGGTGACAAGAGTCCCGCAGATCACGTCGTCGGCGTACGGGGTCAGGCCGTCGCCGGCACCGAGCCGCGACCGCCACGTACGCAGCACGACCGCCGCCGCGCGCTCGTCGATGCGGTCGTACAGGTCGGCGTGGCGCGGCTCTGCGGGACGCCACCAGCGCGCGACCCGGTGCTCGTCGTCGCCGATGTGCAGCCGGCCCGCCCCGAGCTCCACCGGCACCGGCCGCCCGTCGGGCAGCGGGGACGACACGACGATCCCGTGCGGGAGCCGCAGGCTCCGGGGCGACAGCAGACAGGCGACGACACGTCCGGACGCGTCGGCCAGCTGCCATGCCGCCGTCGAGGCGTGGGCGACCGCGAGCGGCCGCGGGGGGCCCTCCACCAGCGGTGCCAGAGCGGCGCTGGCCGCGCAGCCCGTTGGTTCGCTCACTCGTACCTCCGTCTGCCGCGGCGCACCGCCGGCCAGCCTGCCTGGGACGCTTCGCCGAACGTGAGCCCCGGACGCTCGCTCAATGCCCTGCCTGGGACCGTATCGCTTCCGCGACGACCTCGGGGGCCGCGTCCTCCTCCGCGAGCAAGGATCCGACCCTTTCCCCGAGACGCGCCAGCGGCCCACTTCTGTCGGCGTGTCGCTCACTCATCGACGTCTCGGCGAAGCTCGGGAGGCGGCGGTGGGCCGGCGGATTGCGGACTGGGCAGAGTCCGGGCGGCGCTGGCTACGCCGGGCATCGGACCAACCGGTACGGCCTCCCGTGCGCGTCGCCGGGACACCGGGCCCGCGGTTCCGGCATCCTGGTCCCACCGTGACCCCGGTCACACCTCGGGCCCGATGAAGAGGAGTCCACCATGGCCCTTAACTGGCAGCTCGTGTACGACGGCAAGACGCCTCCACCCGGGCAGGCGGTGGCCCCCGACGAGCGGCTCTCGTGGGGCCGGACCGTGGGCCTCGGGGCTCAGCACGTGGTGGCCATGTTCGGGGCGACCTTCGTCTTCCCGATCGTCATGGGGCTCAACCCGCAGCTCGCCATCATGATGAGCGGGATCGCCACGATCTGCTTCCTGCTGATCGTGCAGGGCAAGGTGCCCAGCTACCTCGGTACGAGCGCCTCCTTCGTCGGCGGCGTCGCGGCCGTCCGCGCCCAGGGCGGCGACTCCTCCGATGTCACCGGCGCCATCTTGATCGCCGGCTTCGTCCTGCTCCTCGTCGGGATCCTCATCCACTTCGCCGGATCGCACACGTTGCAGGCGGTGCTCCCGCCGGCGGTCACCGGTGCCGTCGTGATGCTGATCGGGTTCAACCTGGCGCCCGTCGTGGCCAGCATCTACTGG
>JAWWPH010000607.1:0-2728 GCA_033850875.1 Nocardioidaceae bacterium
GCGAACTCACCGACCGGCAAGAGGCGTCGCGCCCGGCGCGGTGGCATGTCGAGGATGCGCCGGAAGATTTCGTCGCGATGCAGATCAAGGCGATCGTCGGCATCGAAATCCCGATCGCGCGCATCGAGGGCAAGTGGAAGGTGAGCCAGAACCGTCCCGCGGCCGACCGCGCCGGCGTCATTGCCGGGTTGCAAGCGCAGGGCGACGAGGCGTCGCTTGCCATGGCGGCGCTGGTTGCGGAGCGCTCGCGCGATTAGCGCATGGGCGCGGCGCCGCCATACTTCGTGTCATCACCGACGAGGTCGTGCACGCTCTCATCGACACGATGTATGCCAACGCGCCTTGCACGGTCGTGCAGCGCGTCGTGCACATTCAACCGACCGTGTCGGAACTGGTGCCGACGATGCTACGGGAGATGACGGAGCTGGGGTGAGGCGCTGCGACCGGTGAACTTACGTAGATGGTTCAGGGCCGCGGCGGAAGCTAATTGCGATTCTATTGTAGCTGTTGATGAGACTGATCGCGATCGTCAGATCGGCCACTTCCTTCTCGGAGAAGTGCGCCCGAACCGCGGTGAACGCTTCGTCGGCGACGTGCGTCTCAGCCACCAGGGTCACCTCTTCCGTCCACGCCAGCGCAGCGCGTTCGCGCTCGCTGAACATGTCACCGGTCTCCTGCCATGCAGAGACCAGCATAAGCTTGCGCACAGGAACGCCTGTATCGATGAGATCTGTGGTGTGGCTCGCCATACAATACGCGCATCCGTTGATCTGCGAGGCACGAAGATAGACGAGGTCGACAAGCTGCTTCGGCAGTCCGCAATCTCTCACGTAGCCATAGACACCGCCGAGCGCCTTCATGCCGGCGGCGGCGATCTGCTGGTAGTTGGCGCGCATCATCGCTGAGCATCCGGTATCTTGAGCGGTTCGCCCTCGCTTGAGACGAAGGTCACGAGCAGGCGAGCAGGCTTTCTCGCACTCGCATTTTCAGTGAGGACGTGGTGTGCACCGGGCTCCTCCGTCCATCCCTGCCCGACGCGATAGGTCCGCACGGGCTCACCCTCGATCTGGCTCCGCACGTTGCCATCCAAGACGTAGGCGTAGAGGAACGCACCGCCGTGGCGGTGCGGGACAGCGCGGGCGCGCGGCGGAAACATTACGATCGCTGCGGTGAACTGCTTGCCGGCGATTCCGGGAAGCGCCTTCTGAACAAGCGGAGCGACGCTTTCCTCGCGCGGTTCCGCGAGCGCGGCGCTGCCCCGCCGATGAGGAGTACCGCGACGAGTCTACTGGCGTTCATGAAAGGACACCGGATACGCAGCGTTGCGGATCGTTACCATCGGGTCGGCGATCCCGATTCCCGGCGGCAGCGTGCCCGGCAGAAACACGAGTCCGCGATCGGCAGCCGGCGTGTTCGGGCCGACTCTATCGATGGCAATCGTGCCGAGCTTCACCAAAGGCCGGCTTTCCGGCCATGCCGCGGACGGATCGTCGAGCCTGTCCTGCGACTCGCCAAGCTGTGCGAGCCATGTGAACCGGACCGGCGCGTCCGCCACCCGCGCGGTGATGTCGTCCATCAGGTAGGTCGCCGACCTCGTCTGAAGCGCGGCCGGGTCGAGACAATGCTCACCCGCTTCAGGAACGAAGCGGTAGCGCACGGGGCGGCTCTGTCCCGCAGCATCGGTGAAGAAGAAAGCGTTGACACCATAGAAAGCGGTCGTTGCAAAGCTCTCGGGCGGCGGCTTCTGGGTGGTGAAGAACGCCTTGGCTGCCGGACGCGCCGCCAGGAATTCCTCGAACGGCGTGGGCGAAGGCGTACCCGCCGGGCTGTGCCCGAGCGCCCGCAGCAAGGCGCCAAACTCCGCCGCTGTGGCGACCGGAAAGCCGTTGAAGCTGTGGTTCACGACGTCGAGGTTCGATCCATCCGGCAGCAGGAATTTGATGGCTAACCCGCGCGGGTTAGCGCTGGCGCTGGTATCCGGAATGTCGGGCAGACCGGTGAAATCCGAAAAGCGCACGATCACTGCGACCACGCGCGTGAAGAGGGCTGCCTTCGACAGTTCGCGCGACTCTGGGCTCGGTTCGAAGCTACCTTGAAGGATCACGCCCTTGCTGTGCACGGCGCGTGCGTGATGCTCACCGAATGCGCCGTGGAAATCCTGCACCAGTTGCGCGGTAAGGCTTTTCGGCAACGTATCGGCACCGGGATCTGTCACCTGCCCCTTCGTTGTCGTAGGTGAAATTGCCATAAGCACCGCACCGGCGGCGCCGAGGGCTGCCGATCCCGATCGTGCATTGCGTGTTTGCTGCATGGGCGTGCCTCTTAGAACCGTGTCGGAGCGCGCTGCGCGCCCAAGCGGGTGTCTAAGCCGGAAGCTTTCGCTTTCGCGAGACATGACGCTGTTGGGCAATGGCATGCCGGACCGGTGCGATCTTTCAGGAAAGCAGCATAACTTGTTCGAAAGCCGCGTGTTGATCAGCTGCGCCTTGAATGGCGCCATTCTCTGGAGGGATGCCTACGCTCCGGCGAAAGACCGTCGTGAAATGACTCTGATCGTTGAAGCCGCAGTCGGGATCGCGCGCGGCAGGTAAAGGTTCGTCGCCTCAAATCCGGTATTGATCGCGCAGCCCCAGTTGCGGCGGTAATCGTAGACGGTGAGCGTTCCGACGCTCGGCCCGCGAATCACGACTGGGCGGTCGTCGAGGAACAGGTCGGCTTGCAGCGGCCT
>JAWWPH010000017.1:0-6693 GCA_033850875.1 Nocardioidaceae bacterium
CCGTGCTCGCGGTCCGGGTCTCGGCCAACGTGGGACTCCCCAGCCTGTTGATCTACCTCGGCATGGGAATCGTCTTGGGCGAGTCCGTGCTGGGGGTGCGGTTCGACGATGCGCCCACGGCGCACGCACTGGGTTTCGCCGCTCTCGTCGTCATCTTGACCGAGGGCGGTCTCACCACCCGGTGGGCCGACATCCGGCCCTCCATCGGGCTGGGGCTGGCCCTGGCCACCATCGGTGTCGCCGTGAGCGTCGCGGTCATCGCCGTCGCGTCGCACCTCGTGCTCGGCCTGTCCTGGAAGCTGTCGTTCCTGCTCGGTGCGATCACGTCGCCGACGGACGCGGCCGCAGTGTTCTCGGTGCTCCGCAAGGTGCCGCTGCGTCCCTCGATCCTCGGCGCACTGGAGGCGGAGTCGGGACTCAACGACGCCCCGACGGTGCTCCTCGTGGTCCTTCTCAGCTCGCAGAACGGGCCGCACGGTGGCGTGCCGGTCTTCTTGGGGGTCGTCGCCTACGAGCTCGTCGCGGGCGTGATCTTCGGCGCCCTGGTCGGAGCGGGCGGCGCATGGGTGCTGCGTCGGATCGCTCTGCCGGCATCCGGCCTGTACCCGATCACCGTGCTCGCGACCGCCGTGCTGTCGTACTCCGGTACTTCCGCCCTGCATGCCAGCGGGTTCGCCGCGGTCTACGTCACCGCGCTGTGGCTGGGCAACTCGGAGCTGCCGCACCGGACGTCGACGCGGTCGTTCGCCGAAGGGCTGGCCTGGCTGGCGCAGATCGGGCTCTTCATCATGCTGGGGCTGCTGGTCTCACCGTCGACGATCACCCTTCACCAGGTGCTCGGCGGCCTGCTCGTGGGTGCCGTACTGACGGTGGTCGCGCGTCCGGTCAGTGTGCTGCTGTGCGGTGCCCCGCTGCGGGTGCCGCTGCCGGACCTCGGCTTCTTGTCCGTTGCGGGCCTGCGCGGCGCCGTCCCCATCGTGTTGGCGACGATCCCGCTCTCCGAGCAGGTCGGCCAGTCCCATGAGCTCTTCAACATCGTGTTCGTCCTCGTCGTGGTGCTCACCGTTCTCACTGCGCCGGCACTGCCGCGACTGGCGGCAGCGCTGGGCGTGACGGTCGAGCAGGCCCGGGACGTCGAGGTGGAGGCGGCTCCCCTCGAGCGCATCGCGGCCGACCTGCTCCAGGTCAGGATCACCGAGAAGTCCCGCCTCCACGGCGTCGAGGTGGGGGAGCTGCGGCTGCCCCCCGGCACCAGCGTCTCGCTCGTCGTCCGCGGCGACACCAGCTTCACTCCGGAGCTCCGGACCACGCTGCGACGTGGCGACGACCTCCTCATCGTGACCCCGCGGAAGGACCGCGACGCGACCGAGCGTCGCGTCCAGGTCGTCAGCCGCTCCGGCCGGCTCGCGACCTGGGTCGCCCGCCGAGATCGGTAAGGGTGACCGGCGTCAGCCGGCCGCGTGTGCGAGGTGGGTACAGGTACGGACGACGTGGTGGAGCTGAAGGCGCTTCAGGGCCTTGCGGTTCACGCCGACGAAGCTGTCGCCGACGACCACGTCGATCCCGGCGGCCAGTGGCCGCCCGCGCCTCAGCGCGACGTGGCCCTTGAACTGGTTGGCGACCAGCTTCACCTGTGGGAGCCGCGGGTGCCGGGTCACGATGGTGACGTTGGTCGCGCCGATGCCGGGGGGCGCGTTCTCGGCGACGCCGCGGACGAAGCCGTTGTGATGCAGGGCGTCGAGCGTACTTCCGGCCAACCCGGCTATGGCGCCGGCGTTGTAGACGTTCACGAGCACGTCTTTCGACACGATCGTCTGCCCGCGGTGGAAGACCCGCTGCTTCGTGCACTTCGTGCCATGAGGGTTGGTCGACGTGTCACTGCCCGTGGCAGGGGAGATCACAGTGTGGTAGCCGTAGTAGGCCGCGCCGAGGAGGACTCCGAGCAGTACGAGCAGGGTGACCGGGGTCTTCCAGCCCACGACACTCCTTCCATCGACCTCGACAGCCTAGTGCCGGACGATGTGGACGCGTGCGTGGAGCACATGGCGCTGTTGCAGGGCGGCGCGCAGGGCCCGGTGCAGGCCGTCCTCGAGGTAGAGCTCCCCGCGCCACTCGACGACGTGCGCGAACAGGTCGCCGTAATAGGTGGAGTTCTCGTCGAGCAGGGTCGCCAGCTCGAGGGTGCCCTTGGTGGTGATCAGCTGGTCCAGCCTCACCTGGTGTGGCGGCAGCCGGGCCCAGTCGCTCATCGTCAAGCCGTGGGCCGGGTACGGCCTCGCCTCTCCCACGGCCTTGAAGATCACGGCGCAGATTCTAAGCCGCCGAGGAGTTCGCCGTGCCCTGCCGATGGGCCGGGTGTGTCCGGCGAGGAGCACCTCAGCGTGCGGCGGTGGCGACCATGATCGCCTTGATGGTGTGCAGTCGGTTCTCGGCCTGGTCGAACACGATGGAGGCCGGCGACTCGAAGACCTCGTCGGTCACCTCGAGGGCCTCGAGGCCGGTGCGCTGGTACAGCTCCTCACCGACCGTGGTGTCGCGGTTGTGGAACGCCGGCAGGCAGTGCATGAACTTGACGTCGGGGTTGCCGGTCTTGTCGAGCAGCGCGCGGTTGACCTGGTACGGCGCCAGCAGGTCGATGCGCTGGTCCCATGCCTCGGCGGGCTCACCCATCGACACCCAGACGTCGGTGTACACGAAGTCGGCGCCGGCGACTCCGGCGGCGACGTCGCTGGTGAGGGTGAGCCGGGCTCCGGTGTCGTCGGCGACCCGCTGAGCCGCCTCGACGACGTCGTCAGAGTTGAGGAGCGAGGGTGGCGCCACGATGCGCACGTCCATGCCCATGAGGGCTCCGGCCACCAGCAGCGAGTTGCCGACGTTGTTGCGGGCGTCGCCCACGTAGGCGAAACAGATCTCGCTGTCGGCCTTCGTGGTGTGCTCCCGCATCGTGAGCATGTCGCAGAGGGACTGGGTGGGGTGCCATTCGTCGGTGAGCCCGTTCCAGACCGGTACCCCCGAGGCGGACGCCAACGACTCGACCGTGTTCTGGCCGAACCCGCGGTACTGGATGCCGTCGTACATGCGGCCGAGGACGCGGCCGGTGTCGATCGCGGACTCCTTGCGCCCCAGGTGTGAGCCAGATGGGTCCAGATACGTGACGTGCGCGCCCTGGTCGAAGGCGGCGACCTCGAACGCGCACCGGGTCCGGGTCGATGCCTTCTCGAAGATCAGGGCGATGTTCGCACCAGCCAGCCGGCGTACCTCCGCGCGCGCCAGCTTCGCGGCTTTCAGCTCCGCCGACAGGTCGAGCAGCGCCAGCCATTCCGCCGGGGTGAAGTCGAGCTCCTTGAGGAAACTGCGCCCCTGCAGGCCGTGGTCGGATGGGGCGACGGATCCGGACATGTCACTAGGATGTCAGACGCCGGATGGCGGAGCGGGGAGCCGATGGCCGGTTCGACCTACTGGAGAGGCGCACAGATGTTCAAGAAGATCTTGCTTGCCGTGGATGGCTCGGAAAGCTCCGCCAAGGCGGTCGACCACGTCGAAGACCTCGCCCGGGCGATGGACAGCGACGTGCTCGTGTTCCACCTGAGGGAGATGCTCGCCGTCAGCGGGGGGCCGGTGGACGTCGACGTCACCGAGGAGGACGTGGACGTCGCTGCGCAGGTCGCCGCGGCGCTCAAGGAGCGCAACGTCAAGGCGTCGTCCCTGCGTCGCAAGGAGTACTACCGGCGTACGGCCCAGGAGATCGTGATCCAGGCGCACGACTTCGGCGCCGACCTCATCGTGATGGGCTCGCGCGGCCTCTCCGGGCTGCCGGGCATGCTGCTGGGCAGTGTGACGCAGAAGGTGCTCCACTTCACCGACGTACCGGTGCTCGTGATCGACTGACACGTCGCCCGGTCGCATGGCCGGCACCGGCCGTGCGGATCGGGGAGGGCAGATGGCAGCAGGCAGCGGGGACGAACCGTTCGCGGACGCCGACGGGCCCAGCAGCGGGCTCGGGATGAGCGTCGCACGGCTGGAGGCGTTCAGCGACGGCGTGCTGGCCATCGTCATCACACTGCTCATCTTGGACATCAAGGTTCCGGTCGGGGCTCACGGCGACCTCGGGACGGCACTCGCCCGGGAGTGGCCGCAGTACGCCGCGTATCTGATGTCGTTCCTGATCGTCGGCATCATCTGGCTCAACCACCATGCGACGTTCAACCTGTTGGCCCGCACGGACCATCGGCTCCAGGTGCTCAACCTGCTTCTGCTGCTGCCGGTCAGCGTGCTGCCCTGGCCGACGGCGGTACTCGCCGAGTACACCCGCGACGGCACCGCTGGAGACAGGCGGCTCGCAGTGGTGGTCTACGGGTTGACGAGCAGCCTGATGGCGGTCGGGTTCAACCTGGCGTGGCGCTATCTGTTGCGCCATCGTGAGCTGCACAAGCCGGGCATCGACCCGGAGCTGCTCGCGGTACGCAACCGCCGGTACAACGTGGGGCTCGTGGTGTACCCCATCGCCACGGTGATCGGTCTGCTCAGCGTGCCGCTGTTCCTGATCCTGATGCTGGGGCTGGCACTGATGTACCTCCTTCCGACGCCCGACGTCGACACCTGAGAGCTGGGTCGGGTTCCATGGGCCTGATCTACGTCACCGGTATCTCCGGTTCGGGAAAGTCGACCGTCCGCGCCGAGCTGAGAGCGCGTGGCTTCGTCGCTCACGACGTCGACGAGGACGGGTACAAGTCGTGGTACCGCCGCGACTCAGGTACCCCTGCGCGGGAACAGCGCGCCTGGGGCGACGCCGACAGGCCCTGGCAGCGCCGGTACTGGCTGAGGGTGGATCGTGCAAAGGTCGTCAGTCTCGCCGCCGAGGCGAAGGTTGCGGGCGGCCCGGTGTTCTTGTGCGGCACCGGGCCCAACGACGACGAGATCTGGGATCTGTTCGACGTTGTTGTCAACCTGACTATCGGTGAGACGGTCCTGAAGCATCGGCTTGGGACACGAACGAACAACGACTATGGCAAGCACCCCGAGGATCTCGCCGAGATCGTGGGGTGGAACAGCGTCGTCGCGGAGAACATGCGAGCCTGGGGCGCGGTCATCATCGACGCCGAACGTCCTCTCGCCGTCGTCGTCGACGACGTCGTGCGAGTAGCATCCGGCTAGCTTTCTGCGTCGGGCGATGCCACCAGCCCGACATTGCCATCGTCGCTCCCTTCGTCATCCGACCCTGTGCCGCTCCGGCCCCGCCACAGCCGTCTGGCTGCCTTCTCGAGGTCTCCGCCGAGAGCCGTATGGGCCAACGCCGCCGACAGCGGCAGCAGCGCCACCCCCGGCAGCTGGTAGCGCCAGACGAACTCCTGGGTGATGTCGGGGAGCAGGAGCAGCCCGGCCCCGGTGATCGACGTCAGCAGGCAGATCGAGCGCATCCCCGAGTCGCGGGCCTGACCGACCCCGAACCCACCCACCAGCCCGAGCACCAGGCAGCCGAAGAGCAGAGGTCCGGGCAGGTAGACCACGGCCCCGTACAGGGCCATCACCTGGCCCAGCGGCTCGCGTACGTGGAGCTGGTCGCCTCCATGGTGGCGGTACGACTCGACGGTCCGCGGTGTCGGGGGACTGACCACGAAGTGGGCGAGCCTCCACTTGTACGCGGTGTCGTACTCGAACCGGTCCACCCGCTTGACGTCGAAGTTGAGGGCGAAGTCGCGCAGCACGGTCCGGATGTAGTCCAGCGGCTGTGCCTTGATGGCCGCCCGGGCGAACTCACCGATCGCCTCGTTCTTCGTGACGCCGGGGGGCGGCCTCAGGCTCGGTATCGTCTCGAGCGAGTGCCAGACATACCACGTGGGGTCCAGACGCTGTCCGACCGGCTCCCGGGGGCAGAGCACGCGCTGGTACTTCGGGATCGAGAGCCGCGAGCACTCGACGAACGACGTCGTCCGGAGATAGAGCGACTTCCCCGTGAACTGTGCGATGGCGTAGACGCCGTGCTGCGTGTGGTACCAGGTCGCGTAGGCGGCCAACGGCACCGCGAAACCCGCAGCGAGCACCGCCGCTGTCACTACGCGCTCGCGCCACCTGCCTCCCCTGAGCAGGCAGTACCCGACGCCGGAGAGGATCAGGGGCTCTCCGACGAGCCGCACCGTCACGCACACGCCGAAGAGAAGACCGGCGGTCAGGGCGAGGCCCACGGTGGGACGGCGGTTCCACCCCAGGGCGGCGATCGCCAGCACGAGCAGCAGCTCGAAGAGGGTGTCACTGAGGACCGAGTGCTCCAGCGACAGCTGCATCCCGTCGAACAACACGGGCAGCGTCGCGAGGACGGCGACCGTGGACCCGACCGCCCAGCGCCGCATCAGGGCGTACAGCACGACAGCCGTCGCCAGACCCATCAGATGCTGGAGGACGGCGATGTAGATGACCTTCTTGCTCAGCAGCGACAGCGGGTAGACGACCAGCAACGGGTATCCCGCGGGCCGGACGTGGGACAGCCGGAAGTTGTGGATGAAGCGCAGGTACGTGGGGCCGTCGCTGAAGTTGAACGCGGTCGAGAAGGCCAGGTGGAGGAGGAGCCGGACGAGGACGCCGAGGCCGAGGGCGACGAGGAACGGGCGGTGCTCGATGTACCAGGGAGCGGGCGGGCTTACCGGCGTGCCGTCGTCGACGCGTGCAACCGCCGTCACGACGGCTTACGGGTAACCG
>JAWWPH010000021.1:0-3349 GCA_033850875.1 Nocardioidaceae bacterium
GCGGCTTCGGGTGGATCGACGCCAACGACAGCACCAGCAACGTGTTCAGCTTCCTGCGTACCGGGAAGGACGGCTCGCGCCTGGCGTGCGTGTCGAACTTCTCGGCGGTCCCGAGGTACGGCTACCACCTGGGCCTGCCGGTGGCCGGCCGCTGGGACGAGGTGCTCAACACCGACGCGGAGACCTACTCCGGCTCGGGTGTCGGCAACCTGGGCGCTGTGACGGCGACGGACGAGGGGTGGCATGGGCAGCCCGCCTCGGCCCTGGTCCAACTCCCGCCGCTGGGGACGGTCTGGCTGCGGTACGTGCCGGAGACGCCGAAGAAGCCCGCGGCACGGCCCCGGGTCGCCTCGTCGTGACGTGACGGTCCCTCCGCAGCCGACGCTCCGCGACGGCGATGTGGTGCTGCGACCGTGGCGCGACTCCGACGTCGAGCCGGCCCGGCTGCAGCACGATGAGGAGATCGCGCTGTGGTTTGGCTTCACGGCGGTCGTGCCGACCGCGCAGGAGCACGCCGAAGCGATCGCGAGGTGGCGCTCCAAGTACGCCGACGACCGCAGGACGGTCAACTTCGTCGTGGAGCGCGACGGCGAGATCGCCGGCAGCGTGGCGGTGCGCCGCTCCGACGACGGCGTGGGCGAGCTCTCCTGGACCCTGTACCGGGGCCACCGCGGCCGCGGTACCGGCCGGCGAGCGGTCCGGCTGCTGATCGCGTACTGCTTCGACGAGCTCGGGCTCGCCCGCGTCGAGGCGCACGTGGAGCCGGAGAACCTCGCCTCGCTCCGGCTGGCGTCGCGCGCCGGGCTGCGGCGAGAAGGGGTGGTCCGGAGCCTGCGGACCCGCGGCGGCGAGCGTCGCGACTACGTGCTCCTGGCCCGGCTCGCCGACGACGCCCGTCCGGAGAGCCCCGAGGGCTTCCGGGCGGTGCTCAACTCGGGACTGCCGAGGAAGCGCGTCATCTCGCAGGGGCTGCTGCGCGACCCGGACGGCCGGGTGCTGATGTGCGAGCTGACGTACAAGCCGGACTGGGACCTACCCGGTGGCGTGGTCGAGCCGGGCGAGTCGCCGTACGACGCGGTGCGCCGCGAGATCGAGGAGGAGCTGGGCGTCTCGCTGCCCCCGACACGGCTGCTGGCCGTCGACTGGCTGCCGCCGTGGGCAGGCTGGGACGACGCCTGCCTGCTGGTGTTCGACCTCGCGACGGTTGCTGCGGATCTCGTGGAGACGATGGTCTTCGAGCCGCGGGAGATCTCCGCCGTGCATTGGTGCTCGGCGGACGAGGTCGCCGCCCACAGCAGACCGCACACCGCCGACCGGATCCGTTCGGCCGTGGAGGCGGCGACGACCGGCGGTACCGGCTTCCTGCACGGCGGTCGGCCGTACCCTCACGCCCCGAAGGAGCCGACTCTCGAGTAGCCATAGCGACCTGAGAGGCGGCCCCATCGGGTGGCGAAATCGCTGGCTGAGGCCCCGGAGACCGACCCGAACCGCTGTCGGGTCAGACCAAGGTGGTGACGTCGCCCTCGACAACGAGCGCCTGGCCGTCGCGCAGCGGCCGATGCCGGACGCCGTCGCGGCGGTAGTGCTCGGTCACGACGGCCATCTGCTCCGTCTCCGGATGGCCGGGTGAGTCCACGTGCGGAACGAACGCGTAGTCGATCAGCCCGAGTCCGTCCCAGACCGGCGGCGACCCGTACGCCCGCTCGACGGCACCGGGATCGTCGCAGTACTCGAGCCCGCGCAGGCTGGGCGCCAAGACGCACGGCCCCGCGCTGTACCCGGCGTACACGAGCGCGTCCTGCCGCACCAGGTCGACCAAGGCGATGTCGGCGCCGCTGCGACGCATCACGGCTCTGAGCATGAACGCGTTGCCCCCGCGCAGCCAGACGCCGGCGTACGGCTCGAGCGCCCGTCGGACTCCGGCCGGGTCGTCGACGTGGTCGCGCAGGTCCAGCTCGTCGCCAGCCAGGCCGAGACGGCCGAGGGCGTCGAGCTCGGCCTTGACCGCCTCCCGCCGGTCCGCCTCGGTATGGCCGTCGACCGGGTCGACGGCGTTGCAGATCGCCGCCACCCGAGCACCGGCACCGACGAGCCGGACCAGGTGCTCAGGGTGTTCGCCCAACCGGAACGACGACAGGTACAGGCGCACCGGCTCAATAGAGCGCGCTGGCCAGCCGCTGGCGGGCGCGCACCACCTGCGGATCGCCATCGCCGACGACGGCGAACATCTCCACCAGGTGCCGGCGCGCGGCATCGCGGTCGGCGTCGCTGGTGCGGCGGACGAGCTCGATCAGCCGGCTGAACGCGTCGTCGACCTCCCCGTCGAGCAGGTCGATGTCGGCGACCAGGGTCTGGGCCGACACGTCGTCCGGAGCCGCCTGCGCCGCGGCCCGCGCGGCCACGGGGTCGGCGCCCGAGGTGCGCTTGAGCAGCTGGGCCCGCGCCAGCCCGACGGTGGCCTCGGCGTCGCCGGGAGCCGCCTTCAGGGCTGCTGAGTAGCCGTCGATGGCCGCGTCGAGGTCGCCCGACAGCAGCGCGTCCTCGGCCTCCGGATAGCGCGACAACGGCTCGGCATCGAGTTCGTCGGGGGCCGGGGCGCCGGCCGGGGCCGCAGAGACCGGGTCGGCGACACCGGCGATGCCGTTGGCGGCCGCCGCCTGCAGGACCTGGTCGAGCAACAGCCGCATCTCCGCTTCGGGCAGCGATTCCTGGATGAGTGGAGCCAGCTGTCCCCGCAGGGCCGCGACGACGAGTGGCACCTGCGGGATGCCGAGCGCGGTCGCCAGCTCCGGCTGCGCGCCGACGTCGACCCGCGCGAAGAGGAACCGGCCGGCGAACTCGTCGGCGAGCGTCGAGAGGGTCGCGTTGATCTCGGCCGACGCGGGCACCTGCGCTGACCAGAAGCTGACCAGGACGACCACTGACATGGACTTCTCGACGACGTCCGTGCGCAGTGAGGCCTCCCCCACGACGTCGAAGGCGTACGAGCCGGCCGCCCCCGACACACCCGGTTGCCGGGGCGGTGCCGCCGGCTTCCGCAGTGCGGAGAGGTCGATGGCGCCCGGGCGGGAGAACTGCGGAACCGTCATGGCACCATCCTAGGCAGCGCGCACGTCCCCGGTGGCCGGCCGTCGGTCAGAACCGGGCCGGCTCCCGGTACTCCCCCCACTCGGCCCGCAAGGCGTCGCAGATCTCGCCGAGGGTGGCCTCGGCACGGGCCGCCTCGAGCATCGCCGGAACCATGTTGGCGGACGTCCTGCCCACCTCGACCATCGTGTTGAGCGCGGTGCGCACCGCGGCGTCGTCGCGCCGCGCACGACGCTCGGCGAGCGCGCGGACCTGCTCCACC
>JAWWPH010000034.1:0-5978 GCA_033850875.1 Nocardioidaceae bacterium
GGCCGAGGTTGTCAAGGGTGTCTAAGAGTTCGTCTGCGGTGCTGCTCGCCGCGTGTGCCGCGCTGCTGGTCTCCACAGGGACCGTCGCACAGGCTCAGAGGCACGCCCCCGCGTACGCGCCGGCACGAGGACCGGTCTTCAACCGTCCCGCGCCGGTCGGGACGGTTGAAGAGCAGGAAGCCATCCAGACGAAGATCAGTGCGGCCATCGACCATGCTCCGAAGGGCTCGACGATCCGGATCGCCACGTACGGCATCGACCGCATCGACAGCGCGAAGAAGCTGCTCCGCGCGCACAAGCGCGGAGTTCACGTACAGATCGTCGTCAACACCAAGCGGCGGCCCCTGGCGACCCGGATGCTCAAGTCCGGGCTCCACAGCCACATCACGCACAAGAGCTTCATCGCGTTCTGCTACCACGGGTGCCGCGGCCGAGCTGCGAACATGCATGCGAAGTTCTACACGTTCTCGCGGACCGGCACCGCGAAGGACGTCGTGATGATCGGGTCGGCCAACCTGACGCAGTCCCAGATCAGCCTGGCCTGGAACGACATGTACACCCTCGTGGACAACAGGGCGATCTTCAAGGCGTACAAGGACGTGTTCGCCGAGATGAAGCACGACAAGCGCGTCAAGCACCCCTATCGGCAGCTGACCGTGGGGAAGTACACCAACTACCTCTTCCCGAAGCCGGGCGCCACCATGGAGCAGGATCCGGTCTACCAGGCGCTCTCCGACATCCGCTGCAACGCCGCGGCGGGCGGCGCCGGCAAGGCCGGGCACACCGTCGTCCGCGTGGCGATGTTCAGCATCCTCGAGAACCGTGGGCTCTACCTGGCGAAGAAGCTGGTCTCCCTCGACAATGCGGGCTGCGACGTACGGGTCATCTACGGAGCCCCCTCACACGACGTGGTGCACGTCCTCGCCAACTCCGGCGTGGTCGTTCGCGACTCCCGCTACGACCTCAACGGCAACGGCACAGTCGATCACTACAACCACCTCAAGGTCCTCGCCATCAACGGCGCCGTGAAGGGCGACTCGTCGGCCTGGGTCACCTACACCGGCTCGGAGAACTGGACGGCGTTGGCGCTGCACCGCGGCGACGAGGACATGATCCGGATCAACAGCCGGCACGTCTACTACCAGTACGCCGCCGAGTACTCCGACATCGTGCACAACGGGTCGTACCCCGCCGGCAAGCGGTTCGACCTCGCGCCGCGGACGCGGTTCACCCCGGAGGAGGTCTACTGAGGCTGCCGCTCCTCAGGGCTGCCGCAGTACCAGGATCTGGCCGATGCCGTAGCCGCCGCGGCTCGACACGGCGACCATCGACCGCTGGGGCCCGTCGACGTCCAGCAGCTCGGCGCTTCCGGCGGTCACCGACCTGCCGTTGCTGGCGTCGCCCTGGACGACGTTGACCACCATGTCGGGTGGCGTGGTCAGCGCCGCCTTGGCCGCGACGCTGAAGAACCCGACCACCGCGCTGCCCGGCTGCTGGACGTCGACTGCGGGCAGCGTCACGTCATGAGCGGACGTGCTCCCCGCCTGCCCCGAGGAGACGACCACGGGATCGCGTGACGACGTTCCCGCGTAGACGGCCAGCGTCACGACCGCGTTGCGTGCACCTCCCACGTCCCAGGAGTACTCCTTCGGCGCACCCTTGGCCGCACGGACGTACGTTGCCATCGTCAGCGCCTTCCCCGCGACGCTGCGGCGTACGAGGTGCCACCCCGGCGGTGGGTGGTCCGGCGCGCTCCCGTCCGCGCTGACCGACGCCAGCAGCAGGTCGCCGGGTTTTGCGGGCGGCGCGACCAGGTCGACCCGGGTGCTGCCGTGGGCACGCGCCGTGGTCACCGAGCGCAGCCAGATCCCGTGGCCGCGGTGAACGGCATCCGGCGCCGTGACCGTCGCCGACGGGTCGCCCTTCGACGTGTTCCCGGCGGCGTCGACGGCCGAGACTGTGTAGCGATGTGTGGAGCCGCAGTCGACGGAGGCATCGGTGAAAGCCGTCCCTGCCGTGGACGTGAGGTACCTGCCGTCTCGGGTGACGACATACCCCGTGACCCCGACGTTGTCCGTGGGCTGGGTCCAGGACAGGTCGACCTGGCAGCCGGAGGTCACCTGGGGCTGGAGCAGCACGGGTGCGCTCGGCGCGGACGTGTCGGCCGGCATGCGCGGCAGGGGCAGCGTCGCGTGGAAGTACCTGTGCCGGCCCTGGGCGGAAGCGAGCACGACCATGCCCGTATGGCTGGTGACAGCCGACTTGCTCGATGTCGGGTTGTCGATGCCCGGTGCCGCCGCCGGCGGGATCAGTGGACTCCAGGTGCCCTGGAACGACAGCCGGTCGAAGGGAGCGGCCTTGTAGTAGATGCCCGCACCCCACGACGCCGACACCACGTAGAGCTGCCGGTGAGACCGGTCCACCACGAGGATCGGGCGGGTAGGACCGTCTTGTATGGTCCCGGCCGGCAGCGCGCGCCAGTGTCCGTCCGCTGCGCGCACGAGTACCTCGATCTGGTTCGCTGTGGGGACGACAGCGGGTAGGTCGTCGAGACTGGTCTTGACGACAGCGACGACCTGAGTGCCCGAGGCGGAGGGGATCGTCGCGAGATGGATGTGGTCGTCGGCGGAGCCCAGCCCTGACGACGCCACCTCCTGCGACCAGGCATCGTCTGCGTCTCCGTCTCGGTGGACGGCGAAGTGGAACTCGTCGTTGTACTGGTCGGACCACATCACGCCGATCTTGGAGCCGAAGCTCACGACGGCGGAGATGTCGTCGGAGCTGGCGCGCATGTCCACGCCGGGCTGGAAGGGAGCTGTCCACCGACGGTCGTCGCCCGTGGAGTGGGCGACCCAGACCCGCCGCTTCGAGGTGTAGGTCACCCACAGCGTCCGCGTGGAGTCCTCGGCGATCGTGGCCGACTCCGATCCGGTACCGAGCCGTACCGGGAATCCGCCGTCGAGCGACCAGGTGTCCTTGTGACGGTCGTACGAGAAGCGGGCGACGGCCAACGGGGCCGCTGGCGACCGGGAGGCCACGTAGAGCTTGCGGCCGTCCCACAGCACGTCGCCCGTGCTGTCCGGTCGCGGGTCCACCTCGGCGCCCGTGCGCTCCCAATGGTCGGAGACGAGCTTGAAGATGCGGGTTCCCTCCGGTCGGGTCCGCACGGCGGCGGCCAGTACTCCCCACCAGGAGCCGTGGGCGTACCACAGCTTGCTCTGCGGTTTGTCGCCCGACGGGTTCTCCGCCCCACCGGTGTAGCGGAAGTCCTGCGTGACGGTCGGTTGTGGAGCGGCGCCGGGCGTCACACCCGCAGTGACATGCCCTGCCGAGGTCACGAGAAGGGCCGCCAGGCCGACTGCGACGATGCCCCAGCGGGCGCGTGCCCTCACTGCGTACCGTCCAGGCCGGCGATGACGGCGCGTGCGCAGGCCAGCAGCTCCGGCGGCGGCTGCCCTTGGGAGGCCGGTCGCCCGAGTTCCACCTCGACGGTCACCGCGCCGTCGAGGATGACCGCGGTCGACGACGACGTCGACAGCGAGAGGGCGGCCGGCCGCCTCGACACGGTGATCTCCCGAGCTCCGGTCGAGCGGCTCCCGGTGTACTGCTTGCGAGCGTCGGCGCGCGTGGCGAACTCCTGGGCCGACACGGTCAACGCCGTACCGTCGGCGCTCACGCCCTGCCGGCAGGACATGCCGCGGAGGAGTCCCGGCTTGGCGCCCGGAGCCGAATAGGTGTAGGTGCGTTGTCCCGGATCGGCCCGGTCCAGCAGCTTCGCCACGGTGACGGGAGAGATGAGGTCGTCGCACATGTTCGGCAGCCGTCCGGCGTAGGCCTTCGTCGCCTGCGTACGCGCAGGCTCTGGCGCAGCGTCGTCATCGGAGGTGCACGCGCACAGCGTCAGCCCGAGACACGTGGCCACAGCGAGCGTAAGGGTCGGAAGGTGCACGGTCTCAAAATACTCGGCCGAGGGAGAATACGCCCAAACGGAACGTAGTGCGACGTCCTGCCTACAGCCTACCGTTGCCGAGTGGCTCGATCCAAGGTGGGACCTGTACGGTCCGCTTCATGCAGAGAGCACTCGCCGACGGCAAGACCGTGACGGCATGAGGGTCGTGTACCAGAGCTTCGAGGGCCGCTACTCCGACAGCCCCCGCGCTCTGTACGAGTCGTGGGTGCGTCAGCGCCCCGGAGACAGCCACACCTGGCTCGCCGACCCGGTGCACCAGCACGGCTTCCCAGCCGGCGTGGCCACCGTCCCGCCGTCCGGGCCGGAGTGCGTCGCAGCCCTCGAGGGCTGCGACCTGCTGATCGCCAACACTCATACCGACCTGGACTGGGACAAGCGCTCCGGGACGCGCTACCTGCAGACCTGGCACGGGACGACGCTGAAGCGCGTGCACAACGACGTCCTGTGGGCGCCGCCCGGCCGTCTTGATCGGCTGAGTCGCGACGTCGCCCGCTGGGACATGCTGGTCTCGCCGAACTCCGTGAGCACGCCCCTCCTGCGCGGCGCGTTCGACTTCTCCGGCGAGGTGCTCGAGACCGGGTACCCGAGAAACGACGTGCTCTCCGGTCCGGAGCGCGGCGCGATCCGCGACCGGGTGCGGGCGGCTCTGCAGATCGAGGCCGACACCACCCTCGTGCTGTACGCGCCCACGTTCCGCGACGATGCCGTCTTCTCGGAGGGGCGACCGGAGATCCAGCTGGGGCTTGACGTGGAGTCCCTGCTCCAGCGCCTCGGCGACGAGTACGTGTTGGCGCTCCGGCTCCACTACCTGATGTCGGACCGTCGACCACCGCAGAGCGGCGACCGGGTTCGCGACGTCACCTACTATCCCGACGTCTCCGAGCTGTTCCTGGCGGCCGACGTGATGGTCACGGACTACTCCTCGTCGATGTTCGACTTCGCCGTGACCGGCAAGCCGCTGGTGTTCTTCACCTACGACCTCGACAGGTTCCGCGACGAGGTGCGCGGTTTCTACTTCGACCTCGAGGAGTACGCCCCCGGGCCGGTGGTCCGGTCGCAGGAGGACCTTGCGGACGCACTGCTGGACCTGCCGGCATCACAGTCCCGGCACGCTGATCGGTACCGGCGCTTCCGCCGGCGCTTCTGCCATCTCGATGACGGCCACGCCGGCCAGCGGGTCCTCGACCGCCTGTGGAGCGCGGAGCCCCCGGCCGGGCGTGGTGGCCGAGACCGTACCCGGTACTAGCGCGACGACGGCTCGGCGCTGAGGCCCGTGCATCCCCTCAGGCTGGCCAGCTGTGGACTGCCTCGTCGGCCGCACCGCCGAGGGCTTCGAGCACGGCCCCGCACCCGGACGGTTGCCCCCTTATTCCATGATCCGGAGCGCCGCCCGGGCAACGTTTCCTCGAGACGTACTATTCGAGGCTCGAGGGTCACCGTGCCAGCTGAGCGCTGAGCTCTCCGCGCACGAGCCCTGCTGCGCGTTCCGATAAGGGCCCGGCGCCGAGCTCGCGAGCGATGGCTTGGGCTTCGACGGCAAGCTCTCGCGCGCGTCGAGGATCCGTGGTGGCTGCGAGGTGCTCGGCATGGTCCAGCAGGCCCACAGCCAGGTGAAACGGCGAGCACACGTCGCGCAAGGCCTTTACTGCGGCGTCGAAGGCGGCTGTCGCCGGCTCGGCCTCGGCCGCCCGACAACGGGCGACCAGTCGCAGCCGCTCGGCACGAAGAACCGGCGGTATGTGTCCCGCGGGATGTCCGTCGAGCCAGCCGAGGAGTCGTTTGGCGTCGGCCAGCTCACCCATCGCGAGTGCGGCATCCACCCCGATCGACCAGGCCCACCGAACAGCGTCGTTTCGTAGCCCCAGAGCTTCCCCGTGGCGAAGTGCTTCCATGGCGTGGCGGAAGGCGTGGGCATGGTCGCCGCCGAGCGCGGCGGCCACGGCCATCGCCGTCGCGCTGTTGGCCAGGTCCTGGGGATCCTCCGAGTCGCTTCGCTCCACGACGTCGA
>JAWWPH010000114.1:0-4706 GCA_033850875.1 Nocardioidaceae bacterium
GTCAGCCACTTCGGGTTCATCGTGCTCGGCATCTTCGCCTTCACCAGCCAGGCGCAGGCGGGAGCGTCGCTGTACATGTTCAACCACGGCCTGTCGACGGCGGCGCTCTTCCTCGTCACCGGCTTCCTCATCACCCGCCGCGGCTCGAAGATGATCACCGACTACGGGGGCGTCGAGAAGGTGGCCCCCGTCCTCGCCGGCATCTTCCTCGTGGCAGGCCTGTCGAGCCTGTCGCTGCCGGGGCTGTCGCCGTTCGTGAGCGAGTTCCTCGTGCTCGCGGGCACCTTCACGACCTCGATCGTGGCGGCGGTCTTCGCGACGCTGGGCATCGTGTTGGCGGCGCTGTACATCCTGCTGATGTACCAGCGCACGATGACCGGGCCGGTGCGCGAGTCGACCAAGAACCTCGTCGACCTGCGGCCACGGGAGGTCGTCGCCCTGGCGCCCCTGCTCGTGCTCATCCTCGTCCTCGGGTTCTACCCCAAGCCCGCGCTCGACGTCCTCACACCGACCGTCGACTCGGTCCTCCAGCACGTCGGCGTGAGTGACCCGACGCCGACCGTCGCGGTCGGCCAGGAGGGATCCCCCAAGTGACCTCGCTCGCAGCCGTCACGTTCACCGCGCCCCACATCGCGTACGACAAGCTGTACCCGCTGCTGATCGTCTTCGCCGTGGCGCTCGCGGGGGTGCTCGTCGAAGCCTTCGTCGCGAGGGACCGGCGCTACGTCGTACAGGCCACGCTGTCGCTCGTGGGCCTGCTCGCGGCCCTGGTTGGGGTCGTGCTGGTGGCCCGGGGCGCGGCCTCCGACAGCGGCGGCTCGGCGCACGGCTCGGTCGAGGCGATGGGCGCGATCGCCATCGACGGACCGTCGTTGTTCATCTGGGGCACCCTGCTCGTCTTCTCGATCATCAGCGTCCTGCTGTTCGCCGAGCGCCGGCTCGAGGGAGGAGTGACCGCGTTCGCCGGGCAGGCGTCCGCGATCCCCGGCACGGAGGCGGAGCGTGAGGCGTCGACACTCGGGGTCGAGCACACCGAGGTCTTCCCTCTGATGATGTTCGCGGTCGGCGGCATGATGCTGTTCCCGGCTGCCAACGACCTCGTGACGATGTTCGTGGCGCTGGAGGTCCTGTCGCTGCCGCTGTACCTGCTGTGCGGGCTCGCCCGCCGCCGCCGGCTGATCAGCCAGGAAGCCGCCATGAAGTACTTCCTGTTGGGCGCCTTCTCGTCGGCGTTCTTCCTCTACGGCATCGCGCTCGTCTACGGGTACGCCGGGAGCGTGCAGCTGTCCGCCATCGACGCCGCGGTGTCCTCCCGGGTCGGCGCCAGCGGGCTGCTGCTCGCCGGCATGGGACTGCTGGCCGTGGGGCTGCTGTTCAAGGTCGGTGCCGCCCCCTTCCACGCGTGGACACCCGATGCCTACCAGGGCGCGCCGACACCGGTGACGGCGTTCATGGCCGCGTGCACGAAGCTGGCCGCGTTCGGTGCGCTCCTCAGGGTCTTCTACGTCGCGCTCGGCGGCGCCCGCTGGGACTGGCAGCCGATGATGTGGATCATCGCCGCCCTCACCATGGCCGTCGGCTCGGTCATCGCCATCACCCAGACCGACGTCAAGCGGATGCTCGCCTACTCCTCCGTCGCCCACGCCGGGTTCCTCGTCACGGGCTTCGTCGGAGCGCACCAGGCCATCGAGGTGGCCGGCAACGAGATCACGAGCCTGCAGGCGGTGCTCTTCTACCTGGTGGCGTACGGGTTCACGACGATAGGCGCGTTCGCGATCGTGACGATCGTCCGCGACGCCGGCGGAGAGACCACCCACCTGTCCCGCTGGGCCGGGCTCGGGAAGGAGGCCCCGGTCGTGGCCGGTGTCTTCGCGTTCTTCCTGCTGGCCTTCGCGGGCATCCCGCTCACGAGCGGCTTCACCGGGAAGTGGGCGGTCTTCACGGCAGCCTGGGCCGGCGGGGCGTGGCCGCTGGTGGTGCTGGCCGTGCTGATGAGCGTGGTCGCCGCCTTCTTCTACGTCCGCGTCATCGTGTTGATGTTCTTCTCCGAGCCGGTCGGTGACGGCCCCACCGTCGTGGTGCCCAGCGTTCTGACTACCATCGCAATCACGATCGGTGCGACGATGACCCTGATCTTGGGCGTCGTGCCCTCGCCTGTCCTGGACCTGGCTCGCCAGGCGGGAGAGTTCATTCGTTGATGGAGACGCAGACCATGGCAACCGTGTCGCTGGGGCTGCCGTTCGTCGACCCCGACCTCGAGACGCGCGTCAGGTCGAAGCTGCTCGACGTCGAGGCGGCCCTCGGGGCGGCGGTCGCATCCGACAACGAGTTCATCGACGCCGCGGCGCACCACCTGCTCGACGCGGGTGGCAAGCGGTTCCGGCCGCTGCTCGTGGTGCTCGCCTCCGAGTTCGGTGACCCCGACTCGCCCGCCGTCATCCCGTCCGCGCTCGTCGTCGAGCTGACTCACCTCGCGACGCTGTACCACGATGACGTGATGGACGAGGCCGACCTCCGCCGCGGGGCCCAGAGTGCCAACGCCCGATGGACGAACTCGATAGCGATCCTCACCGGAGACTTCCTCTTCGCCCAGGCCTCCGCCATCGTGGCCGACCTGGGGCCCGACGCCGTACGCATCCAGGCCCGTACCTTCTCGCGCCTCGTCCAGGGCCAGATCCGCGAGACGGTCGGCCCCGGCGCCGGCGACGACCCGCTCGCCCACTACCTGTCGGTGGTCGCCGACAAGACCGGCTCGCTGATCGCGACCTCCGCCCGGTTCGGCGCTCGGCTGTCCGGCACGTCACCCGACGTCGAGGAGACGCTGACCGCGTACGGCGAGCAGATCGGGACCGCCTTCCAGCTGTCCGACGACATCATCGACGTCGCGAGCGACAGCTCCGACCTGGGCAAGACGCCGGGTACCGATCTTCGTGAGGGCGTCCCGACACTCCCGAGCCTGATGGCCCGCAGGTCTGCCCGGCCGGTCGACGAGCGTCTCCTCGACCTGCTGTCCGGGCCGATCCGAAGCGACGACGAGCATGCCGAGGCGCTGGGACTGCTCCGCAGCAGCCCTGCCATGGAGCTGGCCCGCGACGAGGTCCAGCGGCGGGCCGACGCCGCCCGGGCGCTGCTCGACTCGCTGCCCGACATCCCGGCCCGCGATGCCCTGGTCGCCCTGTGCGACCTGGTCACCACCCGCACCTCCTGACCCCGCCAAGGGATCAGGTTCTTCCCGCCCAGGTGTCGGGTTCTTCCCAGGGTCGAGAACGCCACGTTCTGGCCGGCAGGCGATCGCGACTCAACCGCTCGGCGAGGTACACGAGTGACTCCTCGGCCGTACCCGAGCGACCCCTCGGCGTGCGAACCGACCCGGAGCTACGCGGCCGCCTCCTCGGGCGGCAACGACGTGACCCCTCGGCGGGAGGCAGGTGACTCCTCGGGGGAGGGGTGGTCGGTCGGCGGGCGGCGGCGGTACGCCGCGACCGAGTCGGCGGTGAAGATGGCGAGCGCGACCCAGACGAGCGAGAAGCCGACCCACCGCAGGGCGCCCATCGGCTCGGAGAAGACCACCACGCCCAAGAAGAGCTGGATCGTCGGCGCGATGTACTGGAGCATCCCGAGCGTCGTCAGCGAGACCCGGTTGGCCGACCCGGCGAAACACAGCAGCGGCGCCGCGGTGACCACGCCGGTGCCGGCGAGCAGCAGGATGTGGACGGGCCCATGGCCCCACGCCGTGCTCTGGCCGGTGACGGTGAGCCACGCGATGTAGCCGAGCGCGACCGGTGCCAGGACCAGCCCCTCGTACGTGAGCCCCTCGACCGGACCGACCGACACCTGCTTCTTGACCAGTCCGTACGTGCCGAAGCTGAACGCGAGGATCAGCGAGATCCACGGGGGATGCCCGACCTGCACGCTGAGGACCACGACTGCCACGCCGGCCACCGCGAGGGCGAGCCACTGCGCCCTGCGCAGCCGCTCCTTCAGCACCACGACCCCGAGCAGAACCGTGACGAGCGGGTTGATGTAGTACCCCAGCGAGGTCTCGACGACGTGGCCGTGGTTGACACCCCAGATGTAGGTGCCCCAGTTCATGCAGATGACCACGCCAGCGGCGATCATCGGGTACCGGACCCGCGGCGTCGCCCACATCGCCCGCAGCGCCGCGGCCCGCCGGGTGGCCGCCAGCAGTACACCGGTGAGGACCAGCGACCACACGATCCGCTGGGCCAGGATCTCGCCCGCCTCGGTGGGCTCGAGCAACGGCCAGTACAGCGGGAAGAGGCCCCAGAGACCGAAAGCCGCGGCGCCCAGGAACAGTCCGCGGCGCTCTTCGGTCACCGGCCCAGCCTAGCGAAGGTCAGGACCAAAACGCGCCGTTGTCCCTGTCGCGAGATCGGGTTCACCCGGGCTCCGCCCCCGCCGGTTTGGCTTTCCGGCCCGATGCCGCCTACGGTGCAGGGTCAAGTCACCGGTGAAGCTGCCGGTTCGTCCGAACACCCCGAGGTGCTGCTCCGTGAAACTGCTCCGTACGACTCTTGCAGGCGCCTGTGCCGCGGCTGTACTGGTCTCTCCTCTCGCCGCGAACGCCGTGACGTCGCCGTCGCGGGGCGCCACCGGACCCGCAGCAGCAGTCGCCGCCGCGCACAAGACCTCGATCCGGTTCCTCGACTTCGACCGCGTCCGTGCGTACGGGAGCGACATCCACG
>JAWWPH010000139.1:0-4428 GCA_033850875.1 Nocardioidaceae bacterium
GGGCGAGGGCGCGCAGGGCCACCATCCGGTGCGATCCGTCGCGCTGCGCGAGGACGAGGCAGGTGTCGGCCACCGAGCTGAGCAGCCCGTCGCGGGCGCTGTCGGGTGCCCAGCGGTCGGCTGCCTCCACCGTTCGCTCGAGGAACGGCTCGATCACCGAGTCGGCGGTCTCCGCGAGCAGTACCGCGTTCGCGCACCTCACGAACGACGCCGCGGAGAGCCCGACGCTGACCACCCTGTCCCACGCCGTGACGAAGGCGACCGCCCGGGCGGTCGCGTCCGGAAGCTCCGCGGCCGAGTCCAGCAGCTGCTGCAGCGACGCCTCGTCCGGCAGCACGCTGGCGAACGTGAGGTCGCTGTCATTGGCGAGCAGCAGGTCGTACGGCTCGGCCAGGTCGGGGATCCGCGTGGTGGCGCCGACGATCTCGAGCGGCACGACCTCGTGGCGCACGAGGGCACCCTCTCGGCGAACGTAGACGCCGAGGTCGAGCCGGTGGGTCCGCGGGGCCTGCCCGTTGGGACCGACGGCCCGCAGCACCATGCCTTCCCCCTCGGACTGCTCGAGGTGGAGAGTGTCGGTGCCGGCCGTCTCGAGCCACGTCTGTGTCCAGCTCGTCAGGTCTCGCGAGCCGGCTTCGGCGAGCTCGTCCATCAGGTCCTCGAGCGTCGCGTTGCCCCAGGCGTGCTTGGCGAAGTATGCCCGCAGACCCGTCACGAACGCTTCCTCGCCGAGGTAGGCCACGAGCTGCTTGAGGACGCTGGCCCCCTTGTTGTACGTGATCGCGTCGAAACCCGCTGTTGCCTCAGCGACGTCGGAGGCCGACTGCCGGATCGGGTGCGACGTCGGGCCGCGGTCGACCGGGTAGGCCATCAGCTTCGTGTCCGCGAGGAAGCCGGCCCAGGCGTCGGTGAACTCCGTCGCCGCGGCCGCCGCCCAGTAGCAGGCCCACTCGGCGAAGGCCTCGTTGAGCCACAGGTCGTTCCACCACGTCATCGTGACGATGTCGCCGAACCACATGTGGGCCATCTCGTGCAGCAGCACGGCCGCTCGCTGCTCCCGCTCGGCCGGTGAGGGTGTACTGCGGTAGATGAAGGCGTCCGACCAGGTGATACACCCGTAGTTCTCCATGGCGCCGCCCATGTCGGGCGCGAAGACCTGGTCGTAGGAGCGTTGAGGGAACGGCAGGTCGAACTGCTCGCCGAAGTACGCGAGCCCGCGAGCGGTGAGGTCGAACAGCTCCTCGGCGTCCCGGTCGAGGAAGCCGGACAGTGACCTGCGGACGTACAGCCCGAGGTCGTAGCCGCCTCGCTCCGACCGCAGCTCGTAGAACGGCCCCGCGTTCACGACCGGGACGTACGTCGACAGCGGTGGTGTCGCGGGGAAGAGCCAGCGACGCCCGCCCTCGGTGTCGGTCACGTCCGGCGCGTCGCTGTTGCTCGTGACGAGCCAGTCCGGCGGCGCGGTGACCTCGAAGGTATGGGGCGCCTTGAGGTCCGGCTGGTCGAAGCACGCCCAGGCCCGGCGCGCGTCGTCGGGCTCGAAGGACGTCCAGAGGTAGATCCTGCCGTCGGCGGGGTCGACCGCGCGGTGGACGCCGGTGCCCTGGTCGGTCGAGGCCTGGACCGACTCCACGACGAGGGTGTTGTCCGCGGCGAGACCGGTCAGGGTGATGCGCGCGTCGTCCACGGCGTCGGCTCCGACCGGCTCGCCGTTGAGCGTCGCGGACCGGACGTCGGCCACGCAGTCGACGAACGTCTGCGCTCCCGGCTCGCGGCAGGAGAACCGGATGGTCGACACCGCGTGGAACGCGGGCCCGTCCGGGAGCCTGGTGAGGTCGAGGGCGATCGTGTACGCCTCGACGTCGATGAGAGCGGCCCGTTCCTGGGCCTCCTGCCGGCTGAGGCTGCGCAGCGATGCCACTGGCCCTTCCCTTCTCGGCCCGCGCCGATGTCGTCTGTACCCGTAGCCCGCCAGCGTAGGACAGCGCCCGCCTCACGGACGAGGCAGGCGCTGCCGACGGTCGGTGCGGAAGCGAGTCGCTACCGCAGGTGGAGCTGGGCTGCGAGGAACGCGTCGCGGTCCGCAGCCGCCGCGTCGGTGAGCTGGTGGTCCGCATCCGGGTAGAGGAGCACCTTGGCGTGGGGACTGCTTGCCGCGTAGGCGTCCCTCGTGTGTTCGGTCACGTAGATGTCCTGGCCGGCCCACTGGAACAGCACGTGATGTCCCAGCTCGGCCGTGTGACGGACCGGGTTGAGCCGCGCGAACAGCGATGCGTAGTGGCGACGCTGAGCGCCCTGGTAACCGAGCCAGTACGTCGAGAACCAGTTGCCCCAGGTGGCGTCCGGGGCGTCCAGCACGAGCGTCGAGACCTCGGGGCTACGGTCCGCGAGAAGCGCACCGAACATCGCGCCGTAGTCGTGACCGACGATCGCCAGCCGCGAGGAGTCGACCTCGGGTATGGCCTCGAGGCGTCGCAGCGCTGCATGGAAGGCGCGTACCTGCCGAGTCACCTTTCCGACGTCGCTGCGGTTGCCCGACGGTGCCACCGCCCACGGGAACTCGCCCTGCGGCAGTACCGACACCACACCACGACCGGCGAGGGAGACCGCCTCGCCGAGGAACTCGGTCCGGTCGCTGCGGATCTGCCCGAGCCAGTGCAGCCAGAGGACTCCGGCTTCGCTCGACGGCCTCTGCTGACCGGCGGGGCGGACGATGTACGCGGCCACCGGCTGCCCGTGCCGCACGTCGATGGTCACGTCCTGGATCAGCACGGAGCCCTCGGCTGAGCGCTGGGCCGCTGCGGGAGCACCGACCGACGCGGTCGTCCCAGCGGCCGGTGTGCCGGCCACGAAGAGGGCGGCGCAGGCCGCACCTACGAGCGCCGTCGCGAGCCGTGTCGTCATGGAGAACCTCCGTCAGTAGTAAACACCGTTGAGATACTGACGACCCTAGAAGTGGGTAGCATGACCTGTCAAGCAACTGACGGCGACGGCTCGAAGGGGGATGCAGATGACGGCCACGGTCCCGTTCCCGGCGGACTGGCTGCCGGCGACAGGGCGAGCCGGGGACCTCGACCTCGCCCTGCTGCTGGTGAACTCCGTCGACCTGCTCGAGGAGCCCGCCGACCGGCTGCACGACCTGACGTGGCTCACTGCCGCCTTCCGCGCCGCCGGGCACGCCGACCTCGCCGAGCAGCTGGAGCCAGCCGACCTGCCCGAGCTGCGGTCACTTCGCGACGCGCTCCGGACGGCGTTCGTCGTCGACGACCCGGTCGCGGTGTGCGACGCGCTCAACGTCTTGCTGCGCAGCTCGGCAGCCCCCGAGCTGGTTCCCGTCCCGGGCTCCGACGACCGGGTGGCCTTCGAGGTGGGCGTCGGGCTGGTGGGCTGCGCCGCGCTCCAGGCCCGTCTGCCCGCCGCGATCGCCTCGCACCTGGCGATGTACGGCACTCGCCGGCTCGGCACGTGCGCGTCCGACCCCTGTCGGTGCGCCTTCGTGGACCGTACCCGCGCGGGCACCCGGAGGTACTGCTGCGGGTATTGCAACGACCGGGCCGCGGCGCGCTCGTACCGTCGGCGGCGCGCGCGGGTCTGACAGGATCGGCGGATGATCGGACGCCTCCACCACGTCATCATCGACACGCCGGACCCCGAGGCGGCGGCAGCGTTCTACTCCGAGCTGCTGGGGCTGCCGGTGACCTACCGGTCTCGGGACTTCGTCGTCGTCGCCGCCGACGACACGACCTCCGGAGTCGCGTTCCAGCTCGCCCCCGACCATCAGCCGCCTCGATGGCCCGACCCCACCCGGCCGCAGCAGGTGCATCTCGACGTCATGGTCGACGACGTCGACGCAGCGGGACCTCGAGTGCTCGCCCTGGGCGCGGAGCTGCTCGACCGGACGAGTCATGTGTACGCCGACCCGCACGGTCACCCCTTCTGCCTCATCCCAAGACCCGGCTGGGCTCCGCCGATCGGTAAGGGCGAGGAATCGCCGGGTCCCGCGTCATGACGCCGCGGCCGGTCACGCTCGTCACCGGCGGCGGCCGGGGTATCGGTGCGGCGACCGTACGAGCCCTTGCCCGGGCCGGCCACGACGTGGTGGTCGGCTACCGGCGGGACTCCGAGGCGGCGACGCGGGTCGTCGACTCGGCGCGTTCCGAAGGGGTCAAGGCCATCGCCGTCCGGGCCGACGTGGTCCGCGAGGACGAGGTCGAGCACCTCTTCGCCACTGCGCTGGAGCAGCTGGGCCCGGTGACCGGGCTGGTCAGCAATGCGGGCGTCACCGCGCACATCGGCGACCTCGCGGAGACTCCCGTCGACGTCATCCGGGAGGTCGTCGACGTCAACCTCGTCGCGTCCATCCTCTGCGCCCGGGAGGCCGCGCGCCTCATGTCGGTACGCCGCGGCGGTGGAGGCGGCAGCATCGTC
>JAWWPH010000168.1:0-2689 GCA_033850875.1 Nocardioidaceae bacterium
TCTCGATGGCGACGGCGATCTGGTCGGCCGCCCAGCGGCCGAACGCGACAGGGTCGTCACCGTGCACGGGAGCCCGGTAGAGGTTGGTGTTCGGCACGCGGAACGTGCTCGGCACGAGCGGCTCGAACGGTTCCTTCAGCGACGGCACCCCGGTGATGGACAACGCGCCCTGGGTCGTGCCGTGGTAGGCGACCGCGCGCGAGATGACCTTGTGCTTGCCCGGCTTGCCGGTCAGCTTGAAGTACTGCTTGGCGAGCTTCCATGCCGTCTCGACGGCCTCGCCTCCGCCGCTCGTGAAGAACACGCGGTTGAGGTCGCCCGGCGCATAGGTCGCCACGCGCTGAGCGAGCTCGATGGCGTTGGGGTGCGCGTAGGACCACAGCGGATGGAAGGCGAGCGTCTGGGTCTGCTTCATGGCGGCCTCGGCCACCTCGGTACGCCCGTGGCCGATCTGGGTCACGAACAGGCCCGCGAGGGCGTCGAGGTAGCGCTTGCCCCGGGCGTCGTAGATGTACGCGCCCTCACCCCTGACGATGATCGGCACGTCGGCGTTGTCGTACGACGACATCCGGGTGAAGTGCATCCACAGGTGGTCCTTCGCGGACTGCTGCAGGGCGGCGTAGTCGAGGTCTAGCGTCTGGTCGATCGTCATAGGGTCAGTTTGCCCCAGCTCGGCCGCCCGATGCAAGTGAATCCGAAGGGGAGCAGCGCTGAAGCACCGATATCATCGTTCAGAGCCCCAGAAGCCGACGAAATCCGAAGAGAAGCCGCAGGAACTCGCTGGGCAACCTTTCCTGATGTCCATCATGTCGTACCAGGTGTTGCGTCACACTGGACCGACCGCCGGAAGGGCACCCGTGGACAAGCAGGCGATGGCTCGAGACGCGAGCCGGCTCGACGAGCGCTCCGCCTCGCCGGGAGAGGTCGGCCCGGCCCCGACGGAGCCGAGGGAGTCGTTCGAGGCGTTCGTGGCCGCCCGGTCCGGTCCCCTGCTGAGGACGGCGTACCTGCTCACGCAGGACAGCCACCTCGCCGAGGACCTCCTGCAGACGAGCCTCGCCAAGGCGTGGTCCTCGTGGGGCCGGATCCAGACCAGCCCAGAGGCGTACGTGCGGCGGATCCTCGTCAACACGTACTCCACCTGGTGGCGACGCAGATGGAACGGCGAGGCGCCTGTCGGCGAGCTGCCCGACGTGGAGCATCACGACCGCGACGGCTCCTCGGAGCACGAGCTCAGGTCGGCACTGGCCCGACTGCCGAAACGTCAGCGAACCGTCATCGTGCTGCGCTTCTTCGAAGACCTCACCGAGGTGGACACCGCACGGCTCATGGACTGCACCGTCGGGACGGTCAAGAGCCAGACCAGCAAGGCGCTCGCCAAGCTGCGCATCGACCCAGCCTTCTCCGACGCGACAGGGGAGCCGAGATGAACACCGACGAGCTGCGCCAGACGCTCTCGACCATGGCCGAGGAGGTCGAGTCCGTCGACGTCACGACCAGGCTCCGGGCCATCGACGCCAAGGTCGTACGGGCCAGGCGTCAGCGGATCGGCGCCGGGGTAGCCTGCGCCGCCGTCGCTGCCGTCGTCGCGCTGGTGACCCCCGGCCTGGTGAACGAGGGTGGCGACGGGCCCAAGCCCGCGAACAACCCGACCACGAGCACCTCCCGCACCACGTTGCCCACGGTCGAGGACAAGGGCACCCGGTTCTACACGTCTCCTGCGGGCGACACGCTCCTCGGCGAGGCGATGGGCCGAACCGGCTCGCGTTCCATCACCCTCCGCGTCGTACCTGCGACCAGCGATCTCTCGTACCGTTCGGTGTGCTGGCAGCCCGACCCCAGTCGCACCGGCCGGCTCGTGTACGACGTCTCGGTCAACGGCAAACCGGTCGCGAGTACGAGCTGCGACGGGCGGCCCTTCGGTCCCCTTGGCCCCGACTCGAGCTTCGGCACCGGGAGCCCGCGCGCCAACATCGCGGGCTGGCGCGACGTCGGTGTCGTCCCGGGCAAGGCGATGACCGTGCGCCTGTCGCTTCGGCCCGACATCTCCGCCCGCACCGCCAGGTCCACCCAGCTGGGAGTGGCTGTGTACGCCAACACGGGACCTAGGGACCAGACCTGGGGCGTCTGGACCCCGAAGGAGACCGTTACCGGCGGCCATACGTACCAGCGCGTGAATCGGGTGTTCCGCGAGGTCTTCGGTAGGCGCGGCCACCTGCGCCTCCACCTCCCCCAGGTCAAGAAGCCGCTCTACGTCGTGTACGGCGTCGGTCGCGCCCACGGTGCCTACGACCTGAGAGGCGACACGTCGGGCGGGCACTCCGCCAGTGCCGGCCCGTCGAGCTACGGGGAGTTGAGCACTCCAGGCCAGCGGGCGGCTCACGCGTCCGTCCGACTGCACGGCAAACCGGGAGCGGTCTTGTACATCCTGGTGTACCGGCAGGTCGGCTGAGCCCGTCTTCTCGGCGCGGGGCGGTCCGGCGACGAGCCGCCCCTCGGCGTTCCACAAGTCGCGACACAGGGCTGGTACCGGCGCCGACGTCGGGCCTAGAGTCGCTGGATGCGCACCCGCTACCCGTCCGGGCAGACCTAACTCCCTCCGCGCGGCGTCGTGCTGCGCGTGCTCGCGTACTCCGCCTCGCGTGACCTGGTCCGGCTGTACGGAGTCTATGCAGTGCTCTTCCGGCAG
>JAWWPH010000213.1:0-4205 GCA_033850875.1 Nocardioidaceae bacterium
TACCTGCCGTTCGAGTCCCGGGCGGCCCTCGGCATCTACACGGCCGAAGAGCGTCAGCGTCAGCTCGACACCGGTTCCTACGAGGCGAGCGTCGACCCGGCTGAGCTGTCCGAGGCCGACTCGCTGAGAGCCTCGCCTCCCGACGCGGCGATGGGCGCAGCTCTGGTCGCGGATGCGTCGGTGGCGCCCGACGTCTCTGCCGACGACGCCAAGTTGGTCGAAGACACTGCGCGAGCGGTGCCGGGCGGCGCTCGCACCAGTGCGGAGCTGCTCGAGGTGCTCAGCGGCCGCGAGGTCGACTCGCCGCTGTGCTTGACCTGCGGCACGAAGATGCGCCCCGCCGGAAGCTGCTACGTCTGCGAAGGCTGTGGCTCGACCAGCGGGTGCAGCTGACGCAGCCGTCGGCTCACCACAGCCACGAGCTGTCGATGTCCTCGAAGCCGGAGGTGCACGGTGGTCCCTCGCACAGCCGGATGCGACGTTCCGTGAGGTCGATGGCGACGCTGGCCACCGTCATGCTCTGCTCGGGTGGCGGGAGCGAGCGGTCGGGATGGCGACAGACGCTGTCGGGATCGGACGCATGGTCGGCCAACGCCTCCTCGAACATCGCCAGGTCGCCTACGTCGTCCGCAGACTCCACCAGCTCGCTCACCCGATCCAGCCGAGTACGGGTGCTCGAGATCACCAGGTCGGCGTAGTCCACGGCATCGAATTCGGGAGAGACGAAATGGTTCGTGTGCAGCAGCACACCGCTGTCGTCGCGCAGCAGTCGGTGCAGAGCTGACTGGCCACCCGGCTGTGCTTCCACATCGACGACCGCCCCGCTGCTGTCGGCCAGCAGGTAGTTCGCCGAGGAGGCTCGCGTGGTCTGCTCCAACAGGGCAAGCGCCTCGCCGGTCGTGCTGCAATCGAGAAGACCCCGGAGCATGACGTGATAGGGCACCGCGGCTTCGCCGTTGTCATCGGTGCACGCGAGGGCGTTCGTCATCACCGCCAGACCTTCGGAGTTGACGCCGAACTTGGCCAGCAGCCCTGCCTCCACGACGGTCAGGAAGGCCGGGCCGTCCGAGGGGACGCACTCCAGCACGACGACGGTGTCACAGGCGAACGGAGCCCAGTCCCAGTTCTGCCCCGCCAGCACGCGGCCCGGCGCGACGCTGGCGAAGGCGGAGCACTCCGCCGGTGCCGACGCGCCCACCGCCGACCGGACCCGCGCGGAGTACATCACCTCGGTACGCACGTTGATGGCCAGTACGTCGTCCAGCGTCACGCCGGCGCCGTCGGCCAGACCGGTCATCTCCTCGAGATACTGAGGGGCGAAGTCGTCGATCGCCGGGATGAACAGCCTCGCCTCGGCGGTGGAACGCGACCAGTCCCAGTCGGCGTAGTGCCTGAACGTCCGCTCGTACGCCGCGATCGAGCGGTGCACGCGGTCTCGGGCCGCGACCCCGTACTGGTGGCCCCGCTCGTAGGGGCCGCCCGTCAGCGTGATCACCGGGAACATCCACGCGCCTCCGTCGTCGTCGATCCCACAAGCATGACGTCCAGCATCGTCTCACTACCCGAGCTGTGCCGGCGGGGCCGCCACAGCCTCGGTACCGAGCCACCGCGGTCCCGTAGTGTCGGTGACGTGCAGGTCACGGCCAGTGATGTCGCGGGCTCGGGTGGTCGCTGACGATGCTCCACGTGCACCGGGCGGAGCGGGCAGACGCCCTCGTCGAGGCGTTGTCGGCACTGCTCACGACCCCCTTACCGGACCCGTTCGCTGCGGAGATCGTCGCCGTGCCGGCGCGCGGTGTCGAGCGGTGGGTCACCCAGCGCCTGTCGCACCACCTCGGGGCCGGTGCTCGGGGCGGGGACGGCGTCTGCGCCGACATCTCGTTCCCGTCCCCGGCGAGGATCGTGGCGGACGCGGTCAGCGCGGCGAGCGGGATCGACCCCGACGACGATCCCTGGGCGGCGGGGCGCGTCGTCTGGACGCTGCTCGACGTCATCGACGAGTGCGCGGCCGAGCCCTGGTGCGCGGTGCTGACCCGGCACCTCGGCGGTGGCGGGACCGACACGGGGCGCCCGCGCGGACGGCTGATGACCGCTCAGCACATCGCCGGCCTCTACACGTCGTACGCCGCCCAACGCCCGGATCTGCTGCGGGAGTGGACGCAGGGGCGGTACACCGACGGTGCCGGAGCGCAGCTCGACAAACAGCTCGGCTGGCAGGCGGAGCTGTGGCGCCGACTGTGCGCGACGATCACGACCGCCAACCCGGCCGAGAGGCTGCCGACCGCCTGCGACGCCCTGCGAGCGCGACCCGAGCTGGTGGACCTGCCGGAGCGTCTCTCCCTGTTCGGCCCGACCCGGGTGACGTCCGACCAGGCGACCGTCCTCGCGGCGCTGGCCGAGCATCGCGACGTCCACCTGTGGCTGCTGCATCCCTCGGCCGAACTCTGGGACGCGACCACACCAGTCGCGGCTGCCGAGGGCCGGCTTCGACGCCGCGACGACCCGACCGTGGAGCTCGCCCGTCACCAGCTGCTCTTGTCCCTCGGCCGCGACGCGCGTGAGCTCCAGCTCATCGTCGCGAGCACCACATCGCCGGGCAGCGACACCTATCACCGCGGACACGCCCACCCCGACACGCTGCTCGGCATCCTGCAGCGCGACATCAGCACCAACACGGCGCCACCTGGTGCGCCGCTCGGTGCAGGGCCCGATGCGCGCGCCCGCCTGGGTTCTGACGACCGAAGTCTGCAGGTCCACGCCTGCCACGGTCGGGACCGTCAGGTCGAGGTGGTCCGCGAGGTGCTGCTGAGCCTGCTCGAGGCCGACCCGTCACTCGAACCGCGCGACGTACTCGTCATGTGCCCCGACATCGAGGCCTACGCACCGTACATCTCGGCGACCTTCGGCCTCGCCGACGTCGAGCGGCCACCGGCCCACCCGGGGCATCGCCTGCGGGTGCGGCTGGCCGATCGTTCCCTGCGCCAGACCAACCCGCTCCTGTCCGTCGTCGCCGAGCTGCTCGAGCTGGCCAATGCGCGCGTCACCGCATCACAGGTCCTCGACATCGCCGCCGTCGAGCCCGTACGGCGACGGTTCGGCTTCGACGAGGACAGCCTCGACCGCGTCCGGGGCTGGGTGAGCTCGTCCGGGGTCCGCTGGGGACTCGACGCCGCGCACCGCGCACCGTTCTCCATGCAGGCCGTCACCCAGAACACCTGGCGGGCCGGTCTCGACAGGCTGCTGCTGGGTGTCACCATGTCCGGTGACGACCTGCGCTGGCTGGGCCTCGCCCTCCCGCTCGACGACGTCGACAGCTTCGACGTCGACCTGGTGGGCCGGTTCACCGAGCTCGTCGACAGGCTCAGCGCGGTTCTCGACTCGCTGACCGGCCCCTGCCCGCTCACGTCCTGGCTCGACACCCTCGCGGCCGCTCTCGACGCCCTGACCGACGTGCCCCCGCAGAGCACCTGGCAACGAAGCCAGGCCCGCCGCGAGCTGGCCGACATCGCGCACGCCGCGGGCGAGCAGGCCGAGACCGTCAGTCTCTCCCTCGCCGATGTGCGCTCTCTCCTCGGCGGTCGGCTGAAGGGCAGGCCCACTCGGGCGGGCTTCCGTACCGGCGACCTGACGATGTGCTCCATGGTGCCGATGAGGTCCGTCCCGCACCGGGTCATCTGTCTGCTGGGGCTCGACGACGGGGTCTTCCCCCGCAGCCCGGGTGTCGACGGCGACGACATCCTCGCGCTGGACCCGTGCGTGGGGGAGCGAGACCGCCGCAGCGAGGACCGTCAGTTGCTGCTCGACGCCGTCCTCGCCGCACAGGACCACCTGGTGATCGTCTACACAGGGGCCGACGAGCGCACCAACTCTCCTCGGCCACCCGCTGTGCCCGTAGGCGAGATCCTCGACGTGGTCGACGCCACCGTGCGTAGCTGCGATGGTCGCCCCGCCCGCGACCAGGTCGTGGTCCGGCATCCGCTGCAGCCGTTCGACGCGCGGAACTTCGAGGCTGGCGAGCTGGGTCTGAAGGGTCCGTTCAGCTTCGACCCGTCGGCTCTCGCGGGTGCACAGGCGGCGGGGCGACCGCGGCGGGCCGAGGCGCCGTTCCTCGTCGGCCCTCTGCCGCCGGGCCAGGCGCCGGCGACGGTCGAGCTCGGCGACCTCACCTCGTTCTTCGAGCATCCCGTCAAGCAGTTCCTGCGGCA
>JAWWPH010000237.1:0-4578 GCA_033850875.1 Nocardioidaceae bacterium
GCCGGGCACGACCGTGTACAGGTCGCTCTTGACGGTGACCAGCACGGCCAGCCCGATGCTCGTGGCCACGATCACGACGTTGCGGTGGTCGTTGAAGTCGACCCGCGACAAGGTCTGGAAGCCCACGACCGCGACCGTCGCGAACATCGCGAGCGCGGCTCCGCCGAGCACCGACAGTGGCACGTTCGCCACCACCGCACCGGCCTTCGGGATGACGCCGATGACGATCATGATGGCGCCCGCCATGGCGACCACCCAGCGGCTCTTGAAGCCGGTGAGCCGGACCAGGCCGACGTTCTCGGCGAAGCAGGTGTACGGGAAGGAGTTCAGGATGCCGCCGATCGTCGTCGCCAGGCCATCGGCGCGCAGTGCCCGGCTGACGTCCTCGCCCCCGACCCGCTTCTCCACGATGGCGCCGGTGGCGAACACGTCACCGGTGGTCTCCACGGCCGTGATCAGCATGACCACGATCATCGAGATGATCGCCGTGACCGCGAACGCCGGGGCACCGAAGAAGAACGGCCGGGTGACGCCGGCCCAGTCGCTCTTGGAGACAGTGTCGAAGTTCGCGTCGCCGAAGATCGCGGCGACCACCGTGCCGATCACCAGGCCGGCCAGCACGGCGATCGTCGCCATGAAGCCCCGGAAAACGCGCTGGATCACGACGATGATCGCGAGCGTGAACAAGGCGTACGCGAGGCCCTTGCCGCTGAGCGGACCGACCGGGTTGCCGTTCTGCACGGCATCGGTGGCGGCGACCGGCAGCAGGGCGATCCCGATGATGCTGATGACCGAGCCCGTGACGACGGGCGGGAAGAACCGGATCAGCTTGCCGAAGTACGGCGCCAGGAAGAACGTGAAGAGGCCGGCGACGATCACCGAGCCGTAGATCGTGCGCAGCCCGGTGGTGCCTCCGCCGGCGGCGTTCCCGATGGCGATCATCGGCGAGACGGCGGTGAACGTGACGCCCTGCAGCAGCGGCAGCCGGACGCCGACCTTCCAGAAGCCGACCGACTGGATGATCGACGCGATGCCGCAAGTGAACAGGTCGGCGTTGATCAGGTGGATGAGCTGCGGCTGGCTCAGGCCGATCGCGCCGGCCAGCAGGATCGGGACGACGACCGCCCCGGCGTAGAACGCCAGGACGTGCTGGAGCCCGTACACGAACAGCTGCGGAGCCGGCAGCACCTGGTCGACCGGGTGTTTGACGTGGGCGCGGGCCCTTGCCGTGGGAACGGTGGCTGACGACACGAGACTCTCCTCCCGAGGAGAATTATTCCGCGATGCGGATTAAGATTTCCGTCCAGTGGGAGGGAGCGTAGTGACCTCAGCCTCGCGACGTCAAGGCTCACGCGCCCATCGCGTGGTAGCCGCCGTCGACGTGCACGATCTCGCCGGTGGTGGCCGGCATGAAGTCGCTCAGCAGGGCGACGATGGTGCGCGCCGTGGGCTCGAGGTCGTCCATGTCCCAGCCGAGCGGCGCCCGCTTGCTCCACTCGTCCTCGAACCGCTCGAACCCGGGGATGGCCTTGGCGGCCAGGGTCTTGAGGGCGCCCGCCGAGATCAGGTTCGAGCGGATCCCCTGCGGGCCGAGGTCGCGGGCGAGGTAGCGGTTGCACGACTCGAGCGCGCCCTTCGCGAAGCCCATCCAGTCGTAGCCGGGCCACGCCACGCTGGCGTCGAACGTGCAGCCGACGATGCTCCCGCCCCGCTCCATCAGCGGCAGGCAGGCCGTGGCCAGTGACATGTACGAGTACGCGGAGACCCGCACGGCATGGGCGACGTCGTCCCACGGTCCGGACAGGAACTTGCCGCCGAGGATCGTCGCGGGATTGCCGTACGCGATCGCGTGCACCACGCCGTCGAGGCCGTCCACGTGCTCGCGGACGGCGTCGGCGAGGCCGGCCAGGTGCTCGTCGTTGCCGACGTCGAGCTCCAGCACGGGCGGCTCGGTCGGTAGCCGCTTGGCGATGCGGCGGGTGATCGACAGCGCGCGTCCGAAGTTCGAGATGAGGACCGTGGCGCCCTGCTCCTGCGCGACCTTGGCGGTCGCGAACCCGATCGACGAGTCGAGGGTGACCCCGGCGACCAGGATCCGCTTGCCGTCGAGAATGCCCATTGCCGTCAGCCTTTCGTCAGTGGCCCATGCCGAGGCCGCCGTCCACCGGGATCACCGCTCCGGTGATGTACGCGGCGTCGTCGGAGGCGAGCCAGCGCACCACCCCGGCGACCTCGGCGCTGGTGGCGAACCGGCCGAGGGGCACCGCGGCGGCGATCTCGGCCCTCTTGTCGTCCGGCAGGTCGGCGGTCATGTCGGTCTCGACGAACCCGGGGGCCACCACGTTCGCGGTGATGGAGCGGCTGCCCAGCTCGCGCGCCACCGAGCGCGCCATCCCGACGAGACCGGCCTTGCTGGCGGCGTAGTTCACCTGGCCGGCCGAACCGAGCAGACCCACCACCGACGAGACGAGGATGATCCGCCCTCGCCGAAGGCGGAGCATGCCCTTGGCGGCCCGCTTGACCACGCGGTAGGAGCCGGTGAGGTTGGTGTCGATGACCGACGACCAGTCGTCCTCCGACATGCGCAGCAGCAGGGTGTCGCGGGTGATGCCGGCGTTGGCGACGAGTACCTCGACGGGCCCGTGCTCGGCCTCCGCCCGGACGAAGGCGTCCTCGACCTGGGCAGGGTCGGTGACGTCGCACCTGCACGCGAGGACTCCCTCCGGGGGCTCGCCGCTGCGGTACGTGACGGCGACCTGATCGCCTGCCTCGACGAAAGCGGCTGCCACGGCCCGCCCGATCCCCCGGTTGCCGCCCGTGACGAGTACCGACCTGCCCACGCCGCCTCCGTTCGCGTTCCGGCGGCCGACGCTACCGGTACTGCTGCGAAGCTGCATAACCCTCCTACGGGTTTGGGGGATCCTGCGGCGTACCGTAGAGGGTGAAGGAGTCGCGTTGAACACCCATTCGAGCTCCACCCCCGTCACCATCACCTCCGCGCGCCCGGCCCACAGCGCCGACATCCGCCGCAGGGAGATCCGCTACCTGTTGTCGATGGGCATCCGTACCGCGTGCTTCGTGCTGGCCATCGTCACCAGCGGACCGCTGCGATGGGTCCTCGTCGCCGGTGCTGTCTTCCTGCCCTACGTCGCCGTCGTGCTCGCCAACGCGACGGACCGCCGCAGCTATGCGGGCCCCCCGGCCTTCTACAACGAGGACCGCCCGCTGTTGCAGGGGCCCCCGCCGGTCGAGACCGGCGACAGCAGGCCCCCGGTCTAGACCTGCGGCAGGAGCCGTGCAACACTGACAGCCGGCATTCCGTTTCCCCCGTCGGAAGGCCATCGAGAGTGGTGTCGGATAGCCTCCCCCCGTGGCGGTCCGGCACCACTCCCATGACGGGGGACGACCGGCCGAGGACGACCTGTGAGCACCTCTGGTACGCAGCCGCCGATCTGCTCGGCGAAGGGCTGCTCCGCGCCGGCGACTGTGGCGCTGCGCTGGAACAACCCGAAGCTGCACCCGCCTGAGCGGCGTAAGACGTGGCTCGCCTGCCCCGACCACGAGCGCTCGCTGTCGGAGTTCCTCGGTGCCCGCAGCTTCCTGCGCGAGGTCGAGCGCCTCTAGGGAGGAGTCAGCCGCCGATCGCGCTCATCGGACGGCCCGGCTGCAGGAACGACTCGTCGTCGATCCCGTGCCCCGCCCGCTTGGTCCACATCGCTGCTCTCCACCTGTCGGCGATCTCGTCGTCGCTCGCACCGCCGCGCAGCGCCGACCGGAGGTCGGACTCCTCGCGCGCGAACAGGCAGTTGCGCACCTGGCCGTCGGCGGTCAGGCGTACCCGGTCGCAGTCGCCGCAGAAGGGGCGCGTGACGGACGCGATGACGCCGACAGTGGCCGGGCCGCCGTCGACCGTGAACAGCTCCGCCGGATCGCTGCCGCGCGGCGCCTCGCCCGGCGACAGGTCGAACTCGGCCTCCAGAGCGGCGAGGATCTCCTCGGCGGTGATCATGGCCTCCCGGCTCCAGCCGTGCTGCGCGTCGAGCGGCATCTGCTCGATGAACCTCAGCGAGTACCCGCGCTCGATGCACCACCGCAGCAGCTCCGGGGCCTGGTCGTCGTTGTGCCCGCGCAGCAGCACGGCGTTCACCTTCACCGGGTCGAGGCCGGCCGCGGCCGCCGCCTCCAGCCCCTTCACCACGTCGTGGAACCGGTCACGGCGGGTGATCGCCTTGAACACCTCCGGACGCACGGTGTCGAGGCTCACGTTGACCCGGTCGAGTCCTGCGTCGGCGAGCGCGCGAGCGCTCTTGTCGAGGCCGAGGCCATTGGTCGTGACCGAGATGCTGGGGCGCGGCCGCAGCTGAGCCGTGCGCTCCACGATGCCCACGAAGCCGCGCCGGATGAGCGGCTCACCTCCGGTGAACCGGACCTCCTCCACGCCGAGGCGCTGAACGGCGATCGAGATCAAGCGGACCACCTCGTCGTCGGTCAGCACCTCCGGCGCGGGCAGCCAGTCGAGCCCCTCGGCGGGCATGCAGTACGAGCAGCGCAGGTTGCAGCGGTCGGTGAGCGACACCC
>JAWWPH010000186.1:0-3001 GCA_033850875.1 Nocardioidaceae bacterium
CTCCTCCGATGGCCATCTTCTTGTCGCTGCTGTCGAGCCTGCTCTGGGGCGCGTCGGACTTCGCGGGTGGCCTGGTCAGCATGCGCAGGCCGGTCCTGGTGGTCGTCGGGTGGAGCGCGACCTTCGGGGTGCTGCTCACGACGGTCGCCGTGGTGCTGTCCGGCGGATGGCACGGTCCGTACGGCTGGCTGCCGTGGGGCATGGCTGCCGGATGCTCCGGTGCGCTCGGGCTGATCTGCTACTACGTCGCGCTCTCCACCGGGACGATGGGCGTCGTCGCCCCGGTGACCTCTCTCGGCGTCGTCGTCCCCGTCGTCGTGGGCATCCTCTCCGGAGAGTCGCCCAGCCAGGTCACGCTCAGCGGCATAGCCGTCGCCGTGGTCGGCATCGTGCTCACGAGCGGCCCTGAGTTCAGCGGGGCGTTGGCATCCATGCGACCTGTCCTCGTCGCGGTCGCGGCCGGGTTCTTCTTCGGCATCTTCTTCGTCCTCGCCAACAACGGCGCTGACGACAGCCCCGTACTCACGCTGTGGGCGATGCGCGTCACCATCATGACGGCGTTCATCGTCGCCGCGCTGGCCCGGCGTACGACCGGTGGGCTCGAGCCGCGCGACTTCCTCCAGATCTTCGGCATCTCCGCCGCCGATCTTGGCGCGAACCTCTGCTTCGTCGTCGCCTCGACCCTGGGATACGTCAGCATCACAAGCGTCCTCAGCTCCCTGTTTCCCGTCGTCACAGTCCTGTTGGCCCGCGTCGTGCTCGCCGAGCGCTTGCGCCGCATCCAGATCACCGGCGTCGCCGTCACCATGGTCGGCGTCGCCCTCATCTCCTCCGGTTGACGCGGGGCGCCCACGGCTCACGCGGCCAGACCGAAACCATGCCCCCGGTTCGGTACTCTCACCGGGTGCTCCTCAGTGACCGCGACATCCGCTCGGAGATCCACCGGAACCGGGTCGTCCTCGACCCGTTCGACGCCGAGATGATCCAGCCGTCGAGCGTCGACGTGCGCCTGGACCGGTACTTCCGCGTCTTCGAGAACCACCGCTACCCGCACATCGACCCCGCCGAGGACCAGCCCGACCTGACCCGCCCCGTCGAGCCGACCGGCGACGACCCGTTCATTCTGCACCCAGGCGAGTTCGTCCTCGGCTCCTCGTACGAGGTCATCACCCTTCCCGACGACATCGCCGCCCGCCTCGAGGGCAAGTCGTCGCTCGGCCGGCTCGGGCTGCTCACGCATTCCACTGCCGGGTTCATCGATCCGGGCTTCTCCGGCCACGTCACCCTCGAGCTCTCGAACGTCGCCACTCTCCCCATCAAGCTCTGGCCCGGAATGAAGATCGGTCAGCTCTGCTTCTTCCAGCTCTCGTCGCCGTCCGACCACCCGTACGGCAGCGAGAAGTATGGCTCGCGCTACCAAGGACAGCGCGGTCCTACGCCGTCCCGCTCGTTCCAGCAGTTCCACCGCACGAAGATCTGACGCGCGACCCAGCGGCGAAGACACGCCGCAGCGGCTGGCATCGCGTGACCTTGTCGCGTAAGCCTTCGTTGGTACGGCTACAGCAAGAGCAACGAGGCCGGAACCGCTCATGGGGGGAGTGGTTCCGGCCTCGTTGTCTCAGCCGCGCGGGTGGGACGCGCGCGAGATCAGGTGCGGCCTTCCATGCGCTCCGCGAGTCTGCGGAGCATGCCGGCGGTCTTGGGGTGGGTCGGGCGCCGCATCGCGCTGCGGGTGGCAACGCGCTCGGTGATGATCTGCTTGGCGATCTGCTCGTTGAAGCTCATGAGTTGGCCTTCCTTGAGGGTCTGGTCTTCTTGCCTGACTTCGAGTGTTGCTTCCGTCTGCCGTTCGTCTCTTGACCGTTCTTGCCGTCTGCGGTCCGCCGGGTAAGTGACTCGTTCCCGTCGTACGGCGCCCCCGCCGGCGGCCTGCTCTCAGGAGCGCTGAAGGACCACATCGCCACTCCCTGACTGGACGTTGATGTCGACCATCCGCTCACCGGCGCTCGGCGCCTCCGACGCATCCAGGTCGGAGGTCACGTCTCCGGTCACGGTCATGATGTCGAGGTAGGCCGCTGTCCCGTCGGCGACGCCGATCTGGACATCGCCGGTGCCCGTCTTGACTTTGACCTTGCCCTGCTCGATCCGCTTCAGGAGCAGATCTCCGGAGCCCGCCATGGCGTCGACGGTGTGGCCGGCCTGCACGAGCATGATGTCGCCGGAGCCGGTCTTGGCCCTGAACGAGCCCGTGACGGTGTCGATCATGACGTCGCCGGAGCCCGAGGCGACGTCGGCATCGCCGTGGACGGTGTCGACCCGTACGTCGGCAGACCCGCACTTGATGTTGCACGAGCCGTGGACCGTGGTGACCCGGATGTCGCCGGAGCCGGTACGCACCTCGAGGTTCGCGCTGCTCTCGATCGAGACGTCACCGGAGCCGCTGGCCGCGCGCACGTTGCCGAGCTCGCCGTCGGTCTCGATGTCGGCCGATGCTGTCTCGATGCTCGCATTGCTGCCGGTCGGGACGCGGATGTCAGCCTGGACCTCCGCCCGTCCGCGGAACAGCCCGCCCTTCGCCTTCGGCATCAAGACGACGACCTCGTTCCCGCGCTGCTCGACCCGGGCGTTCTCCACTGCGTCGCGAGCCGCCGCGTCGTTGCGCAGTGGAGTGAGCTCGACGGTCGTGGTGTCCGTGTCGTCGACGACGACGTTGACCTCGCCCTGCCACAGCTCGACGCGCAGGTCGATCGGACCGGGGGTGATGAACGTGTACATGCTGGCCTCCGTAGTCATCGCACCCAGCCCTGGATGCGCCTGCTGGATGAGCGGTTACGTCCCGGGGCACCCGGGCCCATCGGGGTGGAGCTGACGTTGATGCTGATGGTCGCCGCGTTCCGGGCGGCGTTCACGAGCCAGGTGTTGAGCGACTGACCGCGCTTGCCGGCAAGCTCTTCGGCCCGCGCCTTCAGCGACTCCGGCAGCCGCAGTGTGATCCGGGCGA
>JAWWPH010000251.1:0-2533 GCA_033850875.1 Nocardioidaceae bacterium
AGCAAGCCGGCCCGCGTACAGGGCGCGTGGGTGACCGAGGAGGAGATCAAGAAGGTCGTCGCCCACTGCAAGAAGCAGCTCCAGCCGACGTACCGCGACGACGTCACGGTCCCGCAGCAGGTCAAGCGGGAGATCGACGAGGACATCGGCGGTGACCTCGACCTGGTCTGCCAGGCGGTAGAGCTGGTGGTCTCCACCCAGTTCGGCTCGACGTCGATGCTCCAGCGCAAGCTCAGGGTCGGCTTCGCCAAGGCCGGCCGCCTCATGGACATCCTCGAGAGCCGCGGGATCGTCGGCCCGTCCGAGGGCTCGAAGGCCCGCGACGTGCTCATCAAGCCCGACGACCTCGACGACGTGATCGCAACACTGCAAGGGGAATGATGGCCGACTCGCCCGATGTACTGGTCCGCAGACGCAGCTCGCTGCTGGTGGTCCTGCTGGCTGCCTCCACGGGGCTGGCGGCGGGATATGTCTGGCGATTCTCTGCTTCGAGCCGTCCGCTCGACCTGGTCGTCGGGCTCGTCCTCGCTGTCATTGCGCTGTGTCACGCGTACGCCTGGGTCGACTCGCGTACACCGCTGTTCGTCGCCGACAGTACAGGGGTGCGCATCCGGCTGGGTCGGGACTGGACCGGCATTCCGTGGCACCGGGTCGAGTCGGTCGAGGTCGAGGCCCGCGGGCGGGTCAAGGACGGCCGGGTCGCGGTGCTGGCCGCGGACTCCGGGGCCTTGTTGGCGAAGGCCGGTCGTCGGTCACGGTGGGCGGCCGCGCTCAACCGGCGGCTGTACGGAGCAGCGCTGGTGGCGCCGTACGGGTTGGCGACCACCGAATCGGTACCGGACATCGCGGCCGCCATGGAGCGGCTCGCGCGGGGGCGGGCCGCTGTCGTAGTCCTCGGCTCGCGGACCGCGTCCGACTCCGCCGAGGACGAGGCGTCGGCGGTTGTACCCGTCAGCCCCGACGGCGATGCCGGCAACCACGCCCCCGACGCGGGTCTCGACTTCCACACGCGCAACCGCGACGGCGAGGCGCCGGCCGATGAGGAGGTCGCCGGAACTGCGCCTGAGCTCGTCGACGTCGAAGAGGGGGCGGCCGCTGCGCCGCTCGATCCCACCCCGGCCGGACCCGATCCCCGTCAGCCACGGCCGCCGCGGCGGAAGGTGTGGGCGGCGCGCACGTCGAGGTCGCCGGCCGACCCGTCGCCGGTGGTGTCCATCCCGCGGACGGCACGGCGGGAGGATCGCACCCTCGATGCACGGCCGGCGGCGGCCAGCTTCGGGGCGCTTGCCCTGTCAGAGCCCAACGCCGCGGCTGAGCAATTGCCCGAGATCGAGGAGCTCCGCCGCCCGGTCGAAGCCGAGCAGGTCATCCCCGACCAGGCGACGGGGGACAACGACCTGGTGTCGGGCAACGTCTCGCTGATCATCGACGCCACCACCGACTTGTCGGCGCGGGCCATGCAGCGCGTAAGGGAGTTCCAGCCCACGGTCCCCGCGCAGAGCACCCCGACCGATGTGGACCGGGCGACCCAGCCGCCCATGGGTACGGTGATCGGCGCAGAGTTGGCCCAGGCCCGGGAGACCCTCGGGCTCAGCGTGGACGAGCTCGCCGACCGTACCAGGATCCGGCCGTCGGTCATCGAGTCGATCGAGCGCGACGACTTCTCCCCGTGTGGTGGGGACTTCTACGCCAAGGGGCATCTGCGCATGCTCTGCCGGGTGCTGGGCGTCGAGGCGGCCCCTCTCCTCAGTGCGTACGACGCGAGCTTCGCCACCACCCCGATCAAGGCGAGGGACGTGTTCGAGGCCGAGCTCTCGAGCGGCTCGTCCGGACTCGTCCGTGGTGGCGCCTCGGGCGCGAACTGGGGCGTGCTTGTCGCCGTCGTCGTCGTCCTGCTGGTGATCTGGGGTGCTGCCCGGGTGTTCTCCGGCTCTGGGGACCAGTCGCAGACGAACGCGGCGGCAACGGGGAGTCGGGGGGTGGTGTCTCCGAAGGTTGCGTCACCGCCCGTCGTGCCGCCGCAGACACACGTCGAGGTGACTGTCTCGGGTGGCGACTCTCGGGTTGTCGTACGCGACCGGTCGATGCACGTGCTGTTCAGCCGCGTGCTGACGGACGGCACGGTACGACACTTCCACGGCTCGGGACCGTTGCGAATACATGCGGCCGACGCGGGAGTCGTCTCGCTCAGCGTGTACGGCCGAAGCCTCGGCGTCCTCGGTCCCGCCGGATCGCCCGCACACCGCATCATCCCGGCGCCCCACGCGCACCCGCGCTGACCCTGCCGCCCGCGCGCACGCGACATGCTTGTCGAGTGGGTAGAAATGCATGCTCGAGTGGGTAGCTATGTCCCCCCGACTGGGCGCATATGCACCGTCGACTGGGCGCGTATGTGCCGTTGAGTGGGCGCACATGTGCCGTCGACTGGGCGCATATGTGCCGTCGAGTGGGCGCATATGCACCATCGAAGTGGGGTCTCGGCGTACATGTGTGCGGCCCGTTCGCTGCGCCGGCTGACTCCTGCATCGCCACC
>JAWWPH010000266.1:0-8758 GCA_033850875.1 Nocardioidaceae bacterium
GGCCGAACTGGACCCGTTCGGCCGCCCATGCCGTCGTCATGTCGAGCGCCCGGCGGGCGCGCCCGACACTGGAGGCCGCGACCGTGAGGCGGCTGGCGCCGAGCCACTCGCCCATCAGGTCGAAGCCCAGGCCCTCGTCGCCGAGGCGGGCGGTGACCGGTACGCGGCAGCTCTCGAACGACAGCTCACAGTGGTGGTAGCCGCGGTGCGAGACGCTCGCCGAGCCGCGCGTGACCGTCAGGCCGGGGGTGTCGACGTCGACGAGGAAGCCGGTGATCAGCTTCCGAGCGCCGCCGGCGGTCTGTTCGCTGCCCGTGGCGGCGAACAGGATGACGAAGTCTGCCCGGTCGGCGTTGCTGATGAAGTGCTTCGTCCCGTCGATGACGTACTCGTCACCTTCGCGCACTGCTCGACACGTCATCGACCTCACGTCGGAGCCGGCGCCCGGCTCGGTCATCGCCAGGCAGTCGTACCGCTCACCGCGGATCGACGGCAGCAGGTAGCGCTCGCGCTGCTCGCCCTCGCAGGCGAGCAGGATGTTGCTGGGCCTGGCCACCAACCACTGCAGCGCATAGCTGGCCTTCCCGAGCTCCCGCTCGACGAGGGTCATGGCGACCGCGTCGAGCCCGCCGCCGCCGAGCTCCTCCGGCATGTTCGCGGCGTAGATCCCCGCCTTCAGTGCCTTCGCCCGGATCTCGTCCACGAGCTCTGCAGGGACGTCGCCGAGGCGCTCCACCTCGTCCTCGTGCGGGTACAGCTCGGTGGTCACGAAGCGGCGTACCGTCTCGACGATCGACCGCTGCTCGTCGCTGAGCTCGAAGTCCATGGTTCCTTCCTAGTGGCGAGGGATGCGAAGCGGTCGGCCGACGGCCGCCGGTAGAGGCAGGCAGGCGTGAGCCCGGCGGACGGCATCGATGCGCTCCGCGAGCTCCCGGGGCATCGGAGCCGACTTCCCGGCCCGCATGTCGACATGGACCAGCATCTGCTCGGCCGCCGCGAGCAGCACGTCGCTGTCGCCGAGGAACATCTCGTGGAAGATGTGCACGCGCTTCGCGTCGGCGTCCAGCACACGCAGCGTCATGGTCAGGCGGTCGCCCTCGCTCGCCTCGCGGCGGTGGTGGAGGTGCGTCTGGACCGTGTACAGGGACGAACCGGCGGCCCGGTAGTCGTCGTCGATGCCGACGTAGCGGAAGAACGCGTCGGCGTTGTCGCCGAAGGCGAGCAGGTAGCACCACTCGCTCATGTGGCCGTTGTAGTCGACCCACGCCGACGAGACGGTGGCGGAGTGCAGCCGCAGGGGAGCGGGAACCCGCTGCTCAGGCACGGGCACCAACTCCGCGACCGAGGTGGGACGGTCGGGGCAGCCCGGCGTGGGCCGCGACCATGGCCTGCACGCGGTGCTGCCGGTCGGCGGGCAGCGCAGTGGTCACACCGCGCGCGGTGTCGACGTGGAGGTACAGGGACTCGCCGGTGGCGGCCACGTCGCTGCCGTCACGGACCAGCTCCGTGTACAGGTGCACCCACTTGGCGCTCGCCGCCAGCACGAGCGTCGTCGCGGACAGCGCCTGCCCGAGGCCGCACTCGGCGAGGTAGCGGATGTGGTACTCGACCGTGTACAGCGACGCCGCCGTCTGCTCGCGGTACTCCCGGCTGAGGCCGAGCGCCGCGAAGACCACCTCGTTGGCGTCGCTCAAGGCGATGCCGTAGCTGGCGTCGTGCATGTGGCCGTTGTAGTCGAGCCACTCCGCGGGCACCGTGGTCCGGTACCCGGCGAACGGGCCGGGCTGGTCATCCATCGGGTGGCCGGTGCTTGTCGAGGAGGAGGAGGAGGTCGACGAGGAAGGCGTCGCGGCGGATTTCGAGGTCGTTGATGGTGTGTCCGGCGGCTTGTGTGGTGGCGCCGGTGATGAGGCGTTCGCGGAGTTGCGCGGTGAGCTCGGGTGCGTCGAGGCGGGTCCAGGGTTCGAGGAGGGCGGGGCCGAAGTGGTCGAGCATGTGGGCCATGCCGCCGGCGCCGCCGGCGAGGTGGAAGGTGAGGATGGGGCCGGCTTGGGGCCAGCGCAGGCCGGGGCCGTAGCGGATGGAGTCGTCGATCTGCTGGACGGTGGCCTGTCCGGTGTCGACCATGTGCAGGGCTTCGCGCCACAGGGCTTCTTGCAGGCGGTTGCCGACGAACCCGGGTACCTCGTGGTCGAGGGTGAGGGTGGTCTTGCCGGCGCAGCGGTAGAACGTCTCGGCCCAGGTGACGGTGTCGGGGTCAGTGGCCTTGCCGGGCACGACCTCGACGAGGGGGATCAGGTAGGGCGGGTTGAAGGGGTGACCGACGACGAACCGGCCGGGGGTGGTACAGCCGACGGCCATCTCGGTCATGGCGAACCCGGACGTGCTGGAGGCGACCACGACGCCGGGCGCGGCGGCGGCGTCGATGTCGGCGAGCAGGGCGACCTTGTTGACGAGGACCTCGGGTGCGGACTCCTGGACGAAGTCGGCGGCGGTGAGCGCGTCGGTCAGGGTCGGCGCGAACCGGAGCCGGTCGGGGCTCGCGTCGGCGCGCAGGCCCAGCCGTTGCAGGAACGGCCACGCCCGGTCGACCAGTCCACGCAGCCGGTCGGCTGCGTCGGGGCCGGGGTCGAAGGCGACGACGTCGTAGCCGGTCCGCAGGAAGTGCGCGGCCCAGCCGCCGCCGATGACGCCGGTGCCGATGACGGCGACGGTGCGTACGGCGTCGGGCGCCGGGCGGCTCGGACGGCTCACCAGCCGACCTGGTCCAGTCCCTTGAGCCCCAGGATGCGGCGGGTGTCGTCGGGGGTGGCGACCTCCAGCGACAGCTCGGCGAGGATCCGCCGGATCTTCGCGACCTGCTCGGCGTTGGACTGCGCCAGCCGGCCCCTGCCGATGAACAGGCCGTCCTCGAGGCCGACGCGCACGTGCGAGCCCATCACCGCCGAGACGGTGACCATGTCGAACTGGTGCCGGCCCGCGCCGAGTACCGACCACTCATAGGAGTCACCCAGCAGCCGGTCGGCGGTGGACTTGAGGTGGGCGAGGTGCTCGACCTCGGCGCCGATGCCGCCCATCACGCCCATGATGGTCTGCAGGAAGATCGGCGGCTCCACGAGCCCCGCGTCCAGGTAGTACGCCAGCGTGTACAGGTGTCCCACGTCGTAGGCCTCGTACTCGAACCGTGCGCCCGTCTGCGGGCGGACATCGCGCAGCATGTGCTCGATGTCGGCGAACGTGGACACGAACGGCTCCACCCGCGTGCTCTCCAGGTACGGCTCCTCCCAGTCGAACCGGAACTGCCCGGCGTACTTGGCGATCATCGGGAAGCTGCCGTAGTTGAACGTCCCGAGGTTCAGCGTGCACAGCTCCGGCTTCAGCTCGTAGATCACCCGCAGCCGATCCGCCACCGACATCCCCGTCCCGCCACCACTGGTGAGACTCACCACCGCGTCACAGGAGTCCTTGATCGCCTTCAGGTACTCCAAGAACACCGCCGGCTCAGCGGTCGGCCTGCCGTCTCGCGGATCGCGCGCGTGCAGATGGATCACCGACGCGCCCGCCTCCGCCGCCGCCACCGACTGGCCCACCACGTCGTCCACCGAGTACGGCAGATGCGGCGACATCGTCGGCGTATGCCCCGACCCCGTGATCGCGCACGTGATGATCACCTTGCGAGGCTCCGCCATCAGGTCCTCCTGTAGCTCGTGTCGTCTCGAGGACGCCTGCACCATCGCGCCATGCGAACGCTCGTCGCGCCTGGTGGGCATGCTCCCTCTTGGCCAAAGCCTGCCACGCGAGCGTCGGTTTGTCGCGGGGGTGCCGTCCCCGCCATTACCGCGCCCGGACGCCGCTCGTCCTGCGGCGTTGCCACGCGCGGACGCGCGGACGCGCTCTGCTACCTCATCGCTACCTGGTCATCACGGCGCGCACGTCGGTGGCCGCCTCGATCGCGACCAGGCCGAGCGCCGGGAACCTGCTGACCGGCACCCGGTTCACAGGTCCCCAGATGCTGAAGACGGCCAGGGGTCGCTCGCCGCGGGCGTCGAGCACCGGGGCGGAGACTCCGTACAGCGTGGGTTCGAGCTCGCCGGCGCACGAGGCGTAGCCACGTGCGCGCGTGTCTGTCAGCTCCTGCAGCAGCCGGTCAAGGTCGGTGACGGTCGTGTCGGTGAACCCGCGAAGCGGCGTCTCCAGCAGCCCCAGCGCCTCGTGCTCCGGCAGCCAGGCGAGGAATGCCTTGCCCGTCGAGGTGGCGTGGAGCGGGACCTCGCGGGCGAGCCAGCTGACCGACAGGACGGAGGGGGGCGCGACCTCACCGACGTAGGTGACCCCTTGCAGGCCGGCGACGGCGAGGTCGGCCGTCTCGCCGGTCTGCGCCGACACCCGCTCGAGGATCGGGTGCGTCCGGCGGACGAGCCCGTCGTGGCCGGCGGCCGCTGACATCCGGACGAGAGCCAGCCCGATCTGGTACCGGTTCGTGTTCGGGTCGCGCTCGACGAGCTGGTGGGCCTCGAGAGTGCCGAGGAGTCGCCAGGCCGTCGCCCGGTTGATGTCACACGCGGCGGCCAGCTCGGCGACCGTCTCCCCGCGTGGTGCCGCGGCGGCCACTCCACCGAGGAGACGCAGAGCGCGGTCGACGGACTGCACCCGTGCCGAGGCGGCCCCCGCCGTGTCGCGAGCGGCGACGTGCGGCCGCTCGGCTGTCATGGGCACCATCGTGGCACGGGCGGGACGCTCCAGGTGACACGCGTCGTCATCGCAGCGGGAACGGCGCGGGCAGCCGCAGCTCGACGTTGCGGTCGGCGAGGCCGCCGGTGGCCGACCGGTCCGGCGACGCCCAGCCCCGCCACGGCTCGTTGCCCGCCAGCTCCCGGTGCAGCCCGGCGAGCCATCTGCCGTCCCACGGCAGATCCGGGTCGGGGCGCAGGACGCCGTCGTGGTCGACCATCGTGCAGACGATGGACAGGCTCGCGTCGCCGTTGTCCACGAGCTCGATGAGACGCGTCTGGCAGGGCCAGTCCATCAGGGCTGCCGACGTGATCTCCCAGAAACCCCCACTGCGTCGCAGCGGATCCGGCCGAGGCGTGACGCGGTTGCGGTGCAGGTGCCCGTTGACCCAGGCGACGACGTTGCCGAACCGGTGCAGCAGGTCCATCACGTCATCGCGGCCCAAGAGCCGTGAACCGTCAGCGCCGTCGGGCAGGACCCGCCTGTTGTCCATGGTGTCGATGCCGTGGTGGGAGAAGACAACGACGAGACGGTCGATCGCTCCCGTGGCGACCGACCGTCCCTCGGCGGTGACGTAGCTGGAGTGCACCTCTTCGAGCCGGTCCCGGAGCCAGCGTGCCTGGTCGGCGTCCAGGCATCCGGCCGCGGCACCGGCGGCGTTCGTGGTGTCGAGGCAGATGAGCCGTACGGAGCCGACGTCATGGCAGTAGTACGCCGTGCCCGTCTCCCGGTTCCCGGCCGTGAAACCGTGCCCGTAAGGCCGCGACGCCGCGGAGAAGTGGGCGTCCACGAACTCCTTGCGACTGACCGCGCGCCGGTCCGGGTCGGCGGTCACGGCGTGATGGCTACCCGCGAGGAACCCCTCCGGCGACCGGATGAAGAGATCCTCGAGCGCCTCCAGATCGAGGGAGTCCAGCGATCCGGCCGACTTGCGCGCGCCGACCAGCTCGCGGCGCAGCGGCTCGGTCAACAGCGCGACACCCTGTACCAGGCCCTCGTGGTTGCCGAAGCAGGCGAGCCAGGGAAGCCGCAGTCCTGGCGACCTGAAGTCGGCCAGCGCCCTCTCCAGCACGCCGGGAAGCCGGGGGAAGCCGAGACCGCTCTGGTACCAGTCGGACCCGCCCCTGCCATCGCCGTCCGGCGTCCAGTACCCCTCGTCGCCCCATGACGGCGACTGCACGCCCTCGTAGCGCGGGCCGCCGGAGCCCGGCCGTACCCGCCCGCCCTCGAACAGTGCGAGGAACATCCGCAGCTCGTTCCACTGGGCGTTGTCGATCGCGTCCCCGGTCGTGACCACGAGCTCGATGTCGGCACCCGTGCGGGGACCGGCACGCAGCGAGTTCAGCGTGCGCACCATGGCCTGGGCGGCCCGGGCGGTCAGGGCCTCCTGAGGGCGGTGCATCGGCACGAGGCTGTGGAACCGGGGGTCGTCGACGTGCGCGTTGCAGAACTCGAACCGACCGGGCGACTGGACGTCCGCCAGCTGCAGGTCGGTGGCGTGGCCGAAGACGAGCAGCGGCCGGGCGTCCCGCTGGGAGACGTCGAGAGGCGCCGCTGCGAGCTCGGTTCGGACCTGGTGCGGCTCGCCCGCCGCGGCGGTGACGGCGCGGTACGGGCCGACATTGCCCTGCCTGAGCACGGGACCCGGGACGAGGGTCCGCTCGAGCGTGAGTGGGGCGGGGGAGGCACTCATGATGGGGAACCGCCCACCTCCTCGCGACACCACCTACGGGGCCGAACACTCCTGCCACCACCGCGACACGCGGTATGACGTTCCGGTAAATGCACGCTCGGAACTGTTGACAGCACCATCATCTACCGTGAACGCTCATCTCGCGATGTGAATCGCGATCGTAAGCACCGATGGCACCGTCCTGCGACGACGCCAGCAACCGACAGAACTGAGGGGCGGGCATGACGGCATCGGGTACACCAGGAAACGACGCTTCGAACGGGAACGACGAGCACACCGGCCGCTGGCTGGCATCGGCTGTCTCCCGGCGGCAGTTCTTCGTCGGTGCGGGCGGTGCCGCTGCCCTCGCTGCACTCGCGGCGTGCGGTAGCGGCAGCAGCAACAGCAACACCACCAGTGCGACCGACACCGGAGCCGGGTCGGGAGGCGGCGCCAACGGCAAGCCCAAGCGCGGCGGGAACTTCCGGCTCGGCGTCACCGGCGGCGGGGCCAAGGACATCTTCGACGGCCAGAACATCGTCACCAAGCCCGACCAGGCACGTCTGGTCAGTGCGTTCGAGACGCTGCTCACCTTCGACGAGAACTACCAGCTGACCAACGACGGGCTGGCCGAGAGTGTCACGCCGGACAACCCGAAGCAGTACACGATCAAGCTGCACAAGGGCATCGAGTTCCAGAACGGCAAGACCCTCACCGCCGACGACGTCATCTACTCACTGCAGCGGATCGCGGACAAGAAGAACGCCCTGACCGGTCAGGCGGCCACGGCGACCATGGACGTCAAGAACATGAAGAAGGTCGACAAGTACACCGTAAAGCTGCCGCTGCTCTCGGCGGACTCCACGATCCCGCAGACCCTGGCGAGCTACACGTTCGGAATCGTGCCGGTGGGCTACAAGACCTATAGCGGCGACGTCTCCACCCAGGTGGGGACGGGCCCGTACAAGCTCAAGAGCTTCAACCCGGGCCAGCAGAGCGTCAGCGAGCGCAACCCGAACTACTGGCGCAGCGGCGAGCCGTACTTCGACCAGGTGACGATCATCGACTTCGCCGACGCGACCGCGCAGGTCAACGCGCTCCTCGGCGGGCAGATCGACGCGATGACCGACCTCCCCGCCTCCCAGGTGCAGGTGGTCAAGTCACATCAGATGGACGCGCTCATCTCCAAGACCGGCGGCTGGCTGCCGCTGTGCATGGCCATCGACATGCCTCCGTTCAACGACAACCGGGTCCGCCAGGCGATGCGGCTCATCGTCGACCGCGAGGCCATGGTCGAGCAGATCCTGTCCGGCTACGGCTTCGTGGGCAACGACCTGTACTCCCCGTTCGACGAGGGCTACGACAAGGACCTGCCACAGCGTCAGCAGGACATCGGCCAGGCCAAGTCGCTGCTGAAGGCCGCCGGCAAGGAGGGGCTCAACGTCGACCTGCACACCACGCCGGGTGCGGCCGGGATGGTGTCCGTCGCGTCGGTGTTCGCGTCGCAGGCGAAGCAGGCGGGCGTGACGGTCAACGTGAAGAACGACCCGAACTACTACGGCGACTCCTACCTGAAGCTCGCCTTCTCCATCGACTTCTGGGGCACGCGCGGTTACCTCAACCAGGTCCAGCAGGGCTCGCTTCCCACCTCGCCTTACAACGAGACCCACTGGCCACCCAAGTCCGGGACCGGCTCCAACTTCGGCTCCCTGTACAAGCAGGCGCTGGCGGCCACCGACGACTCCAAGCGGGTCGAGATCGAGCACGAGATGCAGAAGCTCGAGTACGACAACGGCGGCTACATCATCCCCTTCTTCGGTGACCTGATCGACGGCTACTCGAACAAGGTGCAGGGTTTGAAGCCGAGCAAGGGGACGCTCAACCTCGACACGTACGGGCATGGCTACCGGACCATCTGGTTCGGCTAGGCCGGGGCCACGACGGTGAGCTGGCTGCGGCAGGGAGGAATCCCCGCCTTTGTCGTGCGCCGGCTGCTGCTCGGCCTGCTCGTGCTCATCTTGGTGTCGATCCTGGTCTTCGTCGCGACGCAGCTGCTCGGTGACCCGGCCCGGGCGATCCTCGGGCGCGACGCCACACCGGACAGCATCGCCAAGCTGCACAGGGAGCTGCACCTCGACCAGTCGGCGCCTGCTCAGTACCTGAGCTGGGCGGGCGGTCTGCTGCACGGGGACTTCGGCACCTCCCTGGCGTCGAAGCAGCCGGTGAGCCAGCTCCTCGGCCCCCGGCTCGTGAACTCCGCAGTGCTCGTCTTCTGTGCCGCCGTGATCTCGATCCCGTTGTCGATCGCCATCGGCGCGTGGGCCGCGCTGAAGCGCGAGAAGGCCTTCGACACCA
>JAWWPH010000277.1:0-3964 GCA_033850875.1 Nocardioidaceae bacterium
GACCCGTGCGAGTCGAGCAGACGCTGGTCGGTCGTCGACGCCGGCACCTGCGACCGGCGCATCAGCACGGGACCGCGCTGACGCTCCAGCGGCCTGCCCTCCCCCTCGGTCATGGCTCCAACCTATCGAGGTGCACCACGCATGGCCGTGATGGGCGCGTTCAGGACAGCCAGTCGCGCATCTCGACGAGACACGACTGCAGCTGCGCGTGGGGCACGAACTCCCCCTGCGTATGGGCCAGCTCGGGGTTCCCCGGGCCGAAGTTCACGGCCGGTACCCCGAGCGCGCTGAACCGCGACACGTCGGTCCAGCCGAACTTCGGGTTGACCTCGCCGCCGACCGCGTCGACGAAGGCGGCTGCCGCCGGACGGTCGAGTCCAGGCAGGGCGCCGGGAGCCGCATCGCGCACCGTGACCTCGTAGCCCTCGAACACCTCCCGGAGGTGGCGCTCGGCCTCCTCGAGACCGCGGTCGGGCGCGAACCGGTAGTTGACGCTGACGGTGCAGCGGTCCGGCAGGACGTTGCCGGCGACGCCGCCGCTGATGCCCACCGCGTTGAGGCCCTCGTGATAGCGCAGCCCGTCGATGACCGGCCGGCGAGGCTCGTACGTGACAAGGCGGTTGAGGATGGCGAACGCCGCATGAATGGCGTTCATACCGTTCCACCACCTGGCGCTGTGGGCTCGGATTCCCGACGCCGCGACGTCGACGTGCATGCTGCCCTGACAGCCGGCCTCCACGACAGCGTTCGAAGGCTCCATCAAGACGGCGAAGTCGGCCTGCAGGATCTCGGGTCGCACCGCCGAGATCAAGGTCAGCCCGTTGAGATCCGCCTCGACCTCCTCGGCCTCGTAGAAGACATAGGTGACGTCCCGGTTCGGCTCCCGAAGCCCTGCCGCGAGCGTCAGGGCCACGGCGACTCCGCCCTTCATGTCGCACGCGCCGAGGCCGTAGAGGCGCTCGCCGTCGCTGCGGGAGGGCAGGTTGGAGTTGAGCGGGACCGTGTCGACATGACCGGCGATGACCACCCTCTCCCCGCGTCCGAGGTGGGTGCGCGCCACGAGGGAGTTCTGGTGGCGCCACAGCTCCAGCCATCCGACGTCGGCCAACGACGCCTCGATCGCGTCCGTGATGGTCTTCTCCTCGCCGCTCACGGACTGGATGTCGACCAGGGCAGCGGTGAGCTCCACGATGTCGAGACTCAGGTCGATGCCCGTCGTCGCAGGGGCGGAGTCGGGGCGCGGGACCGGTGGCGTCATGGCTTCATTGTGTCGGACCCGCTAACGAGAGCTCGTGAAGGCGCAGAACTCGTTGCCCTCGGGGTCGGCACAGATCGTCCAGCTGATCTCGTCGTCCGGCTCACGCAGGACGCTCGCCCCGGCAGCGACGAGGTCGTCGACGGCATCGACCGTCACGTCCCAGTGGATCCGGTTCTTCACGGTCTTCGGCTCCGGCACCGGCACGAAGTCCCAGCTGAGGTACGGCAGTCCGGGGATACCGGTGAGCCACCACCAGTCCTTGTCGTCCCGACCCTCCAGCGTGGCTCCGAAGACGTCGGCCCACCAGGCCGCGATCGGTCGAGGATCCGCGGCGTCGATGACGAGCTCGTAGAGCCGGTAGCGGGACAGCGTCTCGGGCGCGCGGACGAAGGCGCAGAACTCACCGCCCTCGGGGTCGGCGAGGACCGTCCAGGCTCTGCCGTACTCGGCCGCGGGCTCGAGCACGGTCGCCCCCTGAGCGACGAGGTCGTCGATGGACGCGGCCGTGACGTCGATGTGGACGCGGTGCTTGACCGTCTTCGGCTCGGGGACCACGTTCATCCAGACCCGCTGCTCGGGGGCGTCGCCGACCAGAGTGCCGGCACCGCCATCGGGCTCGAATCGCAGGCCGAGCACCGACGCCCAGAACCGGCCGAGCCGCTCGTCCAGGGCCGAGTCGATGCACAGGTCCTTGTACCGCGCCACAGCCATCGACCGACCCTAGTAGGTGGTGAGCGAGCGTTCGGGGCGGGGCGCGCCCTTTCCGAAGCGCGTGTCATGTGACAGGGGAGGCCTTATGCTTCTGATGCGGTCGGGGGGTCGTCAGTTTCGTGACTAGGAGGATCGTGAGACCCTTCCCAGCAGCGCTTCTCGGTGTATGCGTGCTGACGGCTCTCCTGGAGTTCGCCACGCTCAGCCCGTCGTCGGCGGTAGCGGGCACATCGGCCCTGGCAGCTCCCAGCGGGTGCAGTGACATGCGGCTCTTCTGGCACCGCGGCGACCGGTACTCCGGACATACGGAGAACTCGCGCCAGGCTCTTCGACTCGCCGTGGCCAAGGGCTACGGCCTCGAGACCGACCTCCGCACGACCAAGGACGGCCGGATCATCTTGATGCACGACAAGACGGTGAACCGCACGACCAGCGGTCATGGTGATGTCGACGCCCTCACGGCGGCGACGATCCGCAAGCACCGCCTCGACGACGGCTCCAAGGTTCCCTACCTCGCCGCCGCCCTCCAGATCCTGACCAACCACGACGGCAGCAGCGGCATGCTGGAGCTCAAGCCGCACGCGATGCCGATGTCGTCGCTACGGAAGCTCTGGTCCCACCTCGACGACAAGGGACTCCGCCACCGTGTCATCGTCTACTCCTACGACCGCCACGAGCTCTCGCGCTTCAGGAGGATCTCCAAGGGCGTAGCGACGTCGCTGATCCCGCACGGCGACGAGCGCGACTGGTCGGCGGACACGTTCCTGCGCTACGGCGGGCTCACCACGCGCAGCGCCGACGTCTCCAACGGCCTGAGCCGCCGGGCACGAAAGATCGGGCTCGACGTGATCGCCTGGGCTGCTCCCGGACCCGCCGCCTGGAGGTCCAACGTCGAGGCAGGCACCTACGGGTTGATCCTGAACCACCCGGGCCGCTACGCACACTGGTGCGGGGAGTGACCGCTCCCCCGGGCTCCTCGCAGCGCTCGCGGCCGCTACCGTGGCAACCGATGTCCGGTACCAGTGAACGTCCCCATCCGCCGGCGACCCCTGACGAGGACCTCGAGCTGGCGGCGCCCTCCGACCAGGCGGCCGACGGCGGGTCCGCGTGGGGCTTCGGGCTGGCCACGCTCGACGCGAGGGACACGCTCCTCGACGTCTGGTTCCCGGAGCCTTCGCTGGGTCGCCCGCCCCATGACTACCACTCGCCGTCGGCGCTGAGTGCGCTGGAAGGGCCCGACGACGTGCGGCAGGTCACGCGCAGGGTCGAGCACGTCGTCGTGGAGGACCTGGCATCACCACCGGCGGACGCCGCGGACGTCTGGCTGCGGCTCCACCTGCTCAGCCACCGCCTCGTACGTCCGCACGCCGCGAACCTGGACGGCGTCTTCTCACTTCTCTCCAACGTCGTCTGGACCACGCTCGGCCCCTGTGCTGTGGAGGGCTTCGAGCATACGAGGCTGCGGGCTCGCGAGCTGGGCAGAGAGATCCAGGTATACGGGGTCGACAAGTTCCCGCGAATGCTCGACTACGTCGTGCCGGCGGGCGTTCGGGTCGCCGACGCGGACCGAGTCCGCCTGGGAGCGCATCTCGCGCCGGGGACGACGGTCATGCACGAGGGGTTCGTCAACTACAACGCGGGCACCCTCGGCGCCTCGATGGTGGAGGGACGGATCTCGGCCGGCGTGGTCGTCGGGGACGGGTCCGACATCGGCGGCGGCGCCTCCGTGATGGGTACCTTGTCCGGCGGGGGTCGAGAGGTCGTCTCGATCGGCCGGAGGTGCCTGCTCGGTGCGAACGCCGGCGTCGGGATCTCGCTCGGCGACGACTGTGTGGTCGCCGCGGGCTGTTACGTCACCGCGGGCACCAAGCTGTCCCTGCCCGACGGCTCGATCGTCAAGGCCCGCGAGCTGTCGGGTCGGTCAGGATGGCTGTACTGGCAGAACAGCGTCACCGGCGCCGTCGAGGCGGTGCCACGCAGCGGGACCGCCGTCGA
>JAWWPH010000291.1:0-12699 GCA_033850875.1 Nocardioidaceae bacterium
AACCGCGCGAGCCCGAGGTCGAACCACTCAAGCCCGCGAGGGCCGCCGCTGCGCCGGCGGCCAACGCGACCGTCAGCACCGAGGCCGCGGCGACCCTCCGCATGGACCGGAGATGACCGGGAGGGTGAGACCGGGCAGCACCGGGCTCGGCTGGAGGGGCGTCGTACGTCATGCGCACACCGTGCGCGGCCAACCTGTCGAAGGCCTGTGAGCAGCATGGGTCCCGCCTGAGCGACGGTGGAGGATCCGCCGGGCATCGTCGGTCGTCTCACAGGCTGCTCACAGCGCGCTCATAGCGTGAGTCGACGTGGCAGGCGGAGGATGGGAGCATGTCGTCCACCCAGGCAGGACCGAAGACCGAGCAGCTCACGGGTCCGGACGGCGGCCCGCTGCGGGTGCTCGTGGTCGACGACGAGGCGAACCTCGCCGAGCTGCTGGCGATGGCGCTGCGACTCGAGGGCTGGGAGATCTCCGTGGCCCTCACCGGGAGCAAGGCGGTGTCGGCGGCCAGGCGCGACCGGCCCGACGCCGTGGTGCTCGACATGATGCTTCCCGACTTCGACGGGCTGGAGGTGTTGCGGCGGATCCGCAACATCGTCACGGACGTCCCTGTCCTGTTCCTGACCGCCAGGGACTCCGTGGAGGACCGGGTCGCCGGGCTGACGGCCGGGGGCGACGACTACGTCACGAAGCCGTTCAGCCTCGAGGAGGTCGTCGCCCGCCTGCGTGGGCTGCTGAGACGCGCCGGCGCGGCCAGCTCCCGGGCGGGCTCGTCGCTGGTCGTCGGCGACCTCGTCCTCGACGAGGACAGCCACGAGGTCCACCGCGGAGGTGTCGAGCTCCATCTCACGGCCACCGAGTTCGAGCTGCTGCGCTTCTTGATGCGCAACCCGAGGCGGGTGTTGAGCAAGGCGCAGATCCTCGACCGGGTCTGGAACTACGACTTCGGTGGCCAGGCGAACGTCGTGGAGCTCTATATCTCCTACCTGCGCAAGAAGGTCGACGCCGGACGCCCTGCGATGATCCACACCATGCGCGGAGCGGGGTATGTCCTCAAGCCCGCAGACTGAGGCGAAGGCCCACACTCCGCCTGCCGGTACCAGGCCGAGCTCAAGCGTCCCCGGGGGGTTCGTGCGCCAGGTCCTGCCCAGGTCGCTCACCAACCGGATCGTCCTCACGAACATCGTGCTGGTCGCGGTGGCCAGCCTCGTAGTGACGATCGTGTCGACGTTCGCCCTGCGTCAGTTCCTGTTCCAGCGACTCGATGCGCAGGTGCACGACGCGGCCGAGCGCTCCCATCTCGCCTTCGACGGCGACCAGCAGCCGGGCGGGTCTCCGGACGAGGGGAATCCCGGGTTCCTGCCGGGCCAGGGGCCGGGCACCCTGAGCGGCTCGCTGGACAACCCCGCAGCGCCCCCCGAGGTGATCACCGACCTGCTGGGTCAGCACGCTCCGCAGTACGCGACCCTCTCCGCGCCGGCGGTGCAGGCGTTGGCCCGGCTCCCCGTGGACGGTGAGCCGCACACCGTCGACCTCGCCGGGCTGGGGCAGTACAGGGTGGTCGTCGCCAGGACTCCCGCAGGCGACACGATCGTCAGCGGTCTCCCGACGGAGAACGTGGACGCGACCATCCACCGCCTCGTCGGCTGGGAGGCTCTCGTCGCCGGCGTCAGTGTGCTGCTGACGGCCCTCGCCTGCCTGCTGCTCGTACGGCGGCAGCTGCGGCCGCTGCACCTCGTCGCCGCGACGGCATCGCAGGTCAGTGCGCTCCAGCTGGAGTCGGGGAAGGTGGAGCTCAGCCCGAGGGTGCCCGACGCCGTCACCGACCCGGCTACGGAGGTCGGCCAGGTCGGTGCGGCCCTGAACGTGCTCCTCGAGCACGTGGAGGACGCCCTTCAGGCCCGCCACCTCAGTGAGTCACGCGTCCGGCAGTTCCTGGCCGACGCGTCGCACGAGCTCCGGACCCCGCTGTCGACCATCATGGGGTACGCCGAGCTCAGCCGCCGCGGCGACCCGGGCGACTCGACCGGGATGCTGCGGTCCATGGACCGGGTCGAGGCCGAGTCCCGGCGGATGGCCACCCTGGTCGACGATCTGCTGCTTCTCGCGCGGCTCGACTCCGGCCGCCCCCTGGACAGAGGCGAGGTCGACATCACCCGGCTGGTCGTCGACACCGTGAGCGACGCCCACGTGGTGGCGCCGGATCACAGCTATCGCCTGCAGCTGCCCGACGAGCCGCTCGTCATCACCGGAGACGAGTCCCGGTTGCGGCAGGTCCTCACCAACCTGGTGACGAACGCCGCGAGGCACAGCGGCACCGGGACGGAGGTGAGCGTCTCGGCGCGTCTCGTCGCCGACCGTGACGTCGTCGAGGTCAGCGTTCACGACGACGGCCGAGGGCTGCCCGCCGACATCGCGGACTCGGTCTTCGAGCGGTTCACCCGGGCCGACACCAGCCGCACCCGGGCCTCGGGGGGCGCCGGGCTCGGGCTGTCCATCGTCAAGGCGATCGTGGCCGCGCACGACGGCGACGTGGGTGTGGTCAGCTCCCCCGGGGACACGACGTTCACGGTGACCTTGCCCGTTCACAGTCCGGCCACAGACTGAGCACACACGTCGCACAACGGGCCGCAGCACCGTCGACACCATGACGACGACGCACACGCTGCCGCCTCCCGCCGGCGCACCAGGACCATCGATGCCCGCCCCTGCTCGTGCCCGGCTGACGTCGTGGCGCGGCCCAGCCGCAGACCCGCGATGGGTGCGGCCCACGCTGGTGCTCCTCCTGGCCACCACGGCGCTTCTGTACGTGTGGGACCTCGGCGCATCCGGCTGGGCGAACTCGTTCTACTCAGCAGCCGCCCAGGCGGGCTCGCAGTCCTGGAAGGCCTTCTTCTTCGGCTCGTCCGACGCCGCGAACTCGATCACCGTCGACAAGCCGCCGCTCGCACTCTGGGTGATGGGCGCGTCGGTCCGGTTGTTCGGGCTCAGCTCGTGGAGCCTGCTCGTGCCGCAGGCGTTGATGGGCGTCGCCTCGGTCGGCCTCTTGTACGCGACGGTGCGGCGCTCGGTCGGCTCGGCGGGCGCGGGACTGCTCGCAGGAGCGATCCTGGCCCTGACCCCGGTAGCGGCGCTGATGTTCCGCTTCGACAACCCCGACGCGGCCCTCGTACTGCTCCTCGTCGGCTCGGTGTACGCGACGCTCCGGGCGGTCGAGGCGTCGGCGTCCAGCGGCGTCGGCGGGCGCTGGATGTCCGCCTCCGCGCGATGGCTCGCTCTGGCGGGGGTCCTGGTGGGTCTCGCGTTCCTGGCGAAGATGCTGCAGGCGTTCCTGGTGCTCCCCGGCCTCGCCGCCGTCTACCTCGTCGCGGCGGACACGTCCATCGGACGACGGCTGCGGCACCTGACGGTCGCACTGGTCGCGATGCTGGCCAGCGCCGGCTGGTGGGTGGCGATCGTTGCCGTCTGGCCGGCGGGGAGCCGCCCGTACATCGGGGGCTCGACGTCCAACTCGATCCTGGAGCTGACCTTCGGCTACAACGGCTTCGGCCGCATCACCGGCTCCGAGACCGGCTCGGTCGGTCGCGGGGGCGGCTGGGGCGCCACCGGCCTGCTGCGCCTCCTGGACCCGGACATCGGCGGCCAGATCGGCTGGCTGCTGCCCACGGCCGTCGTGCTGCTCGCGGCGGGGCTCTGGACCTTGCGCGGCCGGCCGCGGACCGACCTCACCCGGGCGGCCCTGCTGGCCTGGGGCGGCTGGCTGCTGGTGACGGCACTGACGTTCAGTCTCATGCACGGGATCTTCCACCCCTACTACACGGTCGCACTCGCTCCCGCGGTGGCCGCGGTCGTCGCGATCGGGCTGTCGACGCTATGGCGCCGGCGCGACGCCCGAGGGGCGGCGCTCACACTCGCCGCGACGACGGCGGCCACCGCCACCTTGGCGTACTACCTGCTCGACCGCACGCCTGACTTCGTGCCGTGGCTGAGGTGGCTGGTCCTCGCCGTCGGCCTCGGGGCCGCCCTGGTGCTGGGCGGGCTGCCGCAACTGTCCGATCGGACCGCACGGCTGACCGCCGGTGTGGCGCTGCTGGCGGCGTTGGCGGGACCGGCCGCGTACACCGTGTCGACGGTGTCGACGCCGCACACGGGTTCGATTCCCAGTGCGGGACCCACCGTGGCCGGCGCAGCCGGGTTCGGCCCGCCGGGCGGGGCACCGGGTGCGGGCGCGCTGGGTCGAGGCACCTTCCAGCAGGGCGTGCCGGGTCAAGGGGCACCGGCCCAGGGCGGTCCGGGAGGTGCAACGGCCGGCAGCTCGCCCTCGGCGGGCGGCCTGCTCGAGGGCAGTACGCCGACCTCGACGATCACGTCGCTCCTCGAGAACGACGCGTCCCGGTACACCTGGGTGGCGGCCGCGGTCGGCTCCAACACCGCGGCGGGCTACCAGCTGGCCTCGCAGCAGCCGGTGATGGCGGTCGGCGGCTTCAACGGCACTGACCCGAGCCCGACGCTGGCGCAGTTCAAGGCGTATGTCGTGGCAGGGCGGATCCACTACTTCATCGCCGGCTCGCAGGGTGGCGGCGCCGCGCTGCAGGGGACTCCGAGGACCGCGACGGGCACCACGTTCGTCGCTGGCCCAATGTCCCCGGGTGGGCAGAGCAGCAGCGCGATCGCTGCCTGGGTCGCCGCGAACTACACGGCGAAGAACGTCGACGGCGTGACGATGTACGACCTCAGCGGCGGACTGAAATGACCGGCACCGACCTGGCCGGACACCGCGACGCCGTGGGATCACGGCCGGTGCCGACGCTCGAAGTGGTCGTGCCGGTCCACAACGAGGAGGCCGACCTGGAGGGCTCCGTCGAACGCCTCGTGCGGTACCTGGACACGTTGCCCTTCACGTACCGGGTCACGATCGCCGACAACGCGAGCACCGACGCGACGCCTCTTGTCGCCCACCGGCTGGCGCACCGCTACGGCACCGTCGGCGTGGTCCACCTCGCGTTGAAGGGTCGCGGCCGGGCTCTGCGGCAGGTGTGGTCGGCCTCGCCGTCGCCGGTGCTCGCGTACATGGACGTGGACCTGTCGACCGACCTGAACGCCCTGCTGCCGCTGGTCGCGCCGCTCCTGACGGGGCACTCCGACGTGGCGATCGGCACCCGCCTGCGCCACGGCGCCTGGGTACAGCGCGGGGCGCGGCGCGAAGTGATCTCGCGGTGCTACAACCTGCTGCTCAGGGGCACCCTGCGCGCCCGGTTCAGCGACGCCCAGTGCGGCTTCAAGGCCGTGCGCCGGCAGGTCGCCGTCGAGCTGCTGCCGTGGGTCCGCGACGACGCCTGGTTCTTCGACACGGAGCTGCTCGTCATCGCCGAACGGGCCGGCCTGCGGATCCACGAGGTCGCCGTCGACTGGGTCGACGACCCCGACAGCCGGGTCGACGTCGTGCAGACGGCAGCCGAAGACCTGCGCGGCATCGTGCGGGTGGGCTGGTCGCTGCTGCGCGGTGAGGTCCCGCTGTCGGCCCTTCGGGAGCAGCTCGGCCGGACTCGGCGCGACGGCGTCGCGGGCAGCCTGCGCGCGCAGTCGCTGATCTTCGCGCTCATCGGCGTCGCCTCCACGGTGGCGTACGGCGGCCTGTATCTGTGCCTGCGCCAGGTGCTGGCGGCACAGGCCGCGAACGCGGCAGCTCTCCTTGTGACCGCTGTCATGAACACGTCGGCGAACCGCAGGATGACCTTTGGCATCTCGACCCCAGACCACCGCTGGCGCCACCATGCGCAGGCGCTGCTCGTGCTCGGGGCGGGCTTGCTGGCGACCAGTACCGCGTTGTCCGAGGTCGACCGGTTGGCCGGCCCGGGCCATCCGCTCACCGAGATCGCCGTCCTCACCGTGGCGAACCTGCTCGTGACGGTCGTCCGGTTCGCTGCGATGCGGGTCTGGATCTTCCGCGGCGCGCGCCGAGCGGCGCCGTCTCGTCAGCCGGAGCCGTCGGTCCCCTTGTCTGCTCCCCTGGCCCAGGACCAGGCGTAGGCGTGGTCGTCGCTCGCCAGACCCGCCTCGCCGAGGTCGAGCGGCCGAAACGTGTCGACCATCACGGCGAGCTCGTCGAAGTACTCGATGCCGATCGAGCGCTCGTACGCGCCGGTCTGCGGGCCGTGCGCGTGACCACCCGGGTGCACGGTGACCGAGCCCTTGCCGATGCCTGAGCCCTTGCGGGCCTCGTAGTCGCCGTCGAGGTAGAACATGATCTCGTCGCTGTCGACGTTGGAGTGGTAGTAGGGCACCGGGATGGACAGCGGGTGGTAGTCGACCTTGCGCGGCACGAAGTTGCAGACCACGAAGTTGTTGCCCTCGAACACCTGGTGCACCGGCGGAGGCTGATGGACCCGCCCGGTGATCGGCTCGAAGTCCGACACGTTGAAGACGAACGGGTACAGGCAGCCGTCCCACCCGACGACGTCGAACGGGTGGAAGGGGTACGTGTACACGGTGCCGACGATGCCGCTGGGGCCGTTGCCCCGGTGCTTGATGAAGACCTCCGTGTCCGCTGCGGAGTCGAGACCGAGGTCGTCGGCGAGCATCGGCCCGTCGGGACCGCGCAGGTCGCGTTCGCAGTACGGCGAGTGCTCGAGCAGCTGGCCGAACTTCGACAGGTAGCGCCGCGGTGGCGTGATGTGCGAGTTCGCCTCGATGCAGTACACGCGCAGTGGCTCGGCGTCGGGGGCCGGCAGCCAACGGTGGGTGGTGGCACGCGGTATGACGACGTAGTCGCCGGTCGCCACGTCGAACGAGCCGAAGATCGTCTCGACCCGGGCCGCACCGCGCTCGACGTACAGGCACTCGTCGCCGATGCCGTTGCGGTAGAGCGGCGACGGCGCAGCCGCGACGACGTACGAGATGCGGACGTCGCCGTTGCCGAGGACGAGTCGCCGGCCGGTGACGACATCGGTCCCGGCGACGTCGTCGGGATCGAAGAGGTCGTGCAGGCGCAGGTGCAGCGGCTTGAGCGGATGGTTGGGGGTCGTCGCCAGGTCACCCGGCTCCCAGGCCTCGGCGGCCACGATCCGCGACGGCAGGTTGCGGTGGTAGAGAAGGGACGAGTCCGAGAAGAAACCCTCCTCGCCCATCAGCTCCTCGTACGCCAACGCGCCGCCCGGCAACCGGTGCTGCGTGTGGCGCTTCGGCGGGACGGCCCCGACGGCACGGTAGTGGGCCACCACCCGTCCTTCCCCGCCCGGTTCCGGACGCTGCTCGTCGCACTGCCCGACCGACGATTGCAGTAGCGTGGCGGCGTGTCAACGAAGCCCGGCGACGGTGCGTTGCTGTACCGGATGTTCGACGACGCCGCGATGTTCCCGCCCGGGAACGCCTCGGCCGAGACCGCGGTCCGTGAGCACCTCCGGCACCGGCAGAGCTGGTACCGGGACCTGGTCGGGCCGCTGCTGGTGCCCTTCGCCCGGTGGCAAGAGCTCGGTGAGGCCGTTGCCCGGGCGGGCTCGCCCGCATTGGATGTCGTCGTCCTCGACCCGGCGCCGGCAGGTCCACCGGCGCTTGCAGGCATCACCGTCGTGGGGTACGAGCAGGCCGCGACCGATCCCCTCGGCCTGCCGCTCGACGCCCCGACCGCGGTCGAGCTGGTCGACCCGCAGCAGTACACCGCGGAGCTCACCGGCGTGGCGGCGGCGCGGCTGTCCGGTGCAGAGGTCATCGCCAAGTACCGGACCGGCGGCGTGGTGCCGGGGGCGTTCCCGCCGGAGGCCACGGTTGCGGGGGTGATCGCCGCTGCCGTCCGTCTCGACGTGCCGCTGAAGTTCACCGCCGGCCTCCACGGCGCCGTGCGGCATACCGACGTCGATGCGGGTCTCGAGCGGCACGGGTACCTCAACCTGATGGCGGCGACCCGCGTTGCCCTGCAGGGCGGCGACGAGGAAGACATCGCTGCCGTCATCGCGATGCGGGACCGTGACGAAGTCGCAGCGAGAGTTCGCGCCTGGTCCGACGACGAGGTGGCACAGGTACGACGGGAGTTCCGGTCGTTCGGGTGCTGTGGTGTCGAGGACCCGATCGCCGACGCCGTCGCGCTCCACCTGGTCGCGCCGGTACCGGCGTGACGGCTGCCGCCGACGCCCCGGCGAGCGGGTACGGGCCCGAGGCGCTCCCGTACGGCGTCTTCAGCCTCGCCGACCGACCGCCCAGGGTCGGGGTACGCATCCACGACGACGTCGTCGACCTGGCGGAGCTGGCGGCGGCACTCGGTCACGCCGACGCGGAGGTCTTCGCGGAGCCGTCGCTCAACGCGCTCATGCAGCGCGGACCTGACCACTGGCACGAGACCCGGGCCTGGATCCGCGCCGCGCTGACCGATGCCGACGTGCGCAGCGTCGTGGCGCAGTACCGGTCACCGCTGGACGCCGTGACGCTCCATCTGCCCTTCGAGGTGGCCGACTACGTCGACTTCTACGCCAGCGAGTGGCACGCGGCGAACGTCGGCCGCATCTTCCGCCCGGACTCGCCTTCGCTCCCCCGGAACTGGAAGCACCTGCCCATCGGTTACCACGGGCGGGCCGGCACGGTAGTGGTGAGCGGTACCGACGTCATCCGGCCGCAGGGGCAGCGGGCTCCCGGCCCCGACGGCGTACCCGGTTTCGGGCCGAGCGCCCGTCTCGACATCGAGTGTGAGGTGGGGTTCGTCGTCGGGCTGGGCAGCGAGCTCGGGCGCCCGGTTCCGGTCGGGGAGGCGAGCCGGCACGTGTTCGGGGTGGTGCTGCTCAACGACTGGAGCGCACGCGACATCCAGGCATGGGAGTACGTGCCGCTCGGCCCGTTCCTCGGGAAGTCGTTCGCGACGTCGATCTCGGCGTGGGTGGTCCCCTTCGAGGCCTTCGCGGCCTCGCACGTCCCGCTGCCGGGCCAGGACCCGCCGGTGCTGCCCTATCTCGACGGGACGACCTCGGACGTGTTCGGCCTCGACCTGCACCTGGAGGTGACGGTCAACGGGCACCGGGTGTCGTCGCCCCGCTTCCGCGACATGTACTGGGCACCGAGCCAGCTGCTCGCGCATCTGACGGTCAACGGCGCGTCGCTGCGCGTCGGTGACCTGTTCGCGTCCGGTACCGTCAGTGGCCGCGAGCCCGACAGCCTCGGCAGCCTGCTCGAGCTGACGGACAACGGTAGGCGGCCCCTTGACCTCGGCACCGATCGACGGCTGGGCTATCTGGCCGACGGTGACGTGGTGACCATCACCGGCTGGGCACCGGGCCCTGACGGCGGACGGGTCAGGCTCGGCGAGGTCTCCGGCCGCATCCTCCCCAGCCCTGACCCAACCCCCTGACCCCGCGAGACGTCACCCACGGCCCGGTTCTGCCGGCGTGTCGGCCACCGATTGACGTCTCGGCGCGGGATGGCAGGCTGTCGGACGTGTCAGACCGGCCCGTCTTCGTCCTGCACGAGCACCGGCGGCCACGGCACCACTTCGACCTTCGGCTGGAGGAGGGCGGCGTACTCCGCTCGTGGGCCGTACCCAAGGGGATGCCGACCAGCTCTGCCGAGGACCGGCTCGCCGTCGAGGTGTCCGACCACGACCTCGACCACGCGACGTACGAGGACGCCGACAAGTCGATCGCCGACTCCGGCTGGTGGGAGCGGCGCGACGACAACGAGCAGCGGATCGTGTTCACCCTGCACGGCCGGCAGGGCGCTCGCCGGTACGCCCTGATCCGTACCGACCGCGACTGGCTGCTGCACCTGCTGCGCGACCAGCCCTGACTGCGAGCGGTACGGAGTCGGTCTCGTACCGGTGCGCCGAGACGTCAATCGGTGACCGACACGCCGGCAGAACCGGGCCCAGGGTGACGTGTCGCGGGAAGGGGGGTAGGGGTGCCGGCGAGGCGGAAGGCGGGGGTGAAGTCGGGGTCGGTGAGCTCCGGGCGGCGGGCGCTGAAGGCCTCGATCGGGTACGCCGTCGACCCGGTCGTGGCCAGGTCGGCGAGGATCGTACCGATCAGCCCGGCGAACTTCGCCGCGTGCCCTGCGCCGACCGCGACACAGATGCGCGGATGCCCGGGCACCAGGTCGACGATGAACTCCCGGTCCGGCGGCATGTCGTATACGCAGGTCTTGCTCATCAGCTCCGGGCCGAGCGCCCCCGGTAGCCGGGCCCGCAGGAACTCAGCCACGACCTCCGTCTGCCGCGGGTCGGGGTCGAAGGACCGGGTGGCCTGGGTGACGAAACGTCCGCTCATGTCCTGCGCTGCCTTGACCGCCACCTCGCCGTAGACAGGGAACCCGTAGAACACGTCGTCGCCGTGCCAGATCCACATCGGGAACCGGTCCGGGGCGAAGTCGCGCAGGTTCGCCGTCGCGAAGTAGCTCACCTGCTCCTGGCTGAGGGTGATCCGCCAGTCCACACCGAGGTCGCCCAGCAGCTCCGGGAGCCACGACGCGACACACAGCACCACGTGCTCGGCGGCCAGCTCCCCCGCGTCGGTCACGACCCGCACGGAGCCGTCGTCGGACGCGAGGGACCGCACCGCGGTGCTGGGGCGGAAGTCGACCCCGAGCGCCCGCGCCCTGGCCCGGTGTGCCGCGGCGGCTCGTCGCACGTCGAGGATGCCGCCGTCGCGCTGGTACAGGGCGACCACGTCGTCACCGATGCGCCACTGCGGCCATCGACGCCTGATCTGCGCCGCGGTCAGCGTCTCGAACGGGATGTCGAACGGCACCAGCGAGTCCCGGTACGAGTCCAGCTCGGCCTCGCCAGAGGTACCGGCCACGGCCAGGTCGAGGCCTCCGGTCTTGAGCACGAGCTGCAGACCGGTCTCGTCCTCGAGCTGCGCCCAGTCGTCGTACGCCGCCTGGGTCAGGGCCGTGTAGCTCTGCGAGTGGTACGAGTGCCGGATGATCCGGGAGTGGTCCTCGGAGGCACCGCGGGTGTGCCCGAGCGCGTACTGCTCGACGACGAGCACTCGGCCGGCGCCTGCCTTCGCCAGTGCGTACCCGGCCGCGCTGCCCAGCGCTCCGGCTCCGATCACGATGTGGCTGTAGGTGGTGTCCATGGCCCCAGTATTCCGGCGGCCACCCCGCCCACGAGCCGCAGGAGGGCATGGCCCGCGGTCCATCGCCTCGGGCGCGCCGACCTGACTTCGCAAGAACGATCAAGCGGGCCGTTCCCCGCACGGACGAGAGTGGGTGACCTGGCAACCCGCTCACCAGAGGAGGACACCATGGTCGACCCGAAGTCCCTGCCGCCTGAGGACCCACGACGCCACACGATGCAGCTGCGCTCACGGCTGACCGATCTCGCCGCGCATCTGCGGGAGGACGTGCTGAAGGTGCACGACGAGCGGGCCAAGGCGCTCTTCGAGACCTCCGCGGAGGTGCTCGTCGGTCTGGAGAAGGCGTTCGCCGACTACGAGGCCGCCGAGGAGCCCGCCTGGCGCTGATTGACTGCGCGGTGCGGTCGTCCGGAGGCTCTTGACAGCGGTGCGAGAGTGTTAGCCCGGATCTGAACTCGGAGGGGACACATGCACTATCGCACCGGACTCGCCGCCGTCGCCGCCGCGCTTGCCGCCGGCGCCCTGGTCGCCCCGGCGGCCGGCTCGGCAACCGTAGGAAGCTCGGCCCAGCAGCAGCTCGACGCGGCCGCCGCCGCCGAGGTGCCCAAGTTCCTCGGGCACTACAAGCACGTGGTCGTGCTGTACCAGGAGAACCACAGCTTCGACAACCTGTACGGTCGCTGGGGCGACGTCGGCGGCGACCACCTCGACGGCCTGGCCGACGCACCGAGGCGGCACACGCTCCAGGTGGCCGAGGACGGCACCCCGTACAGGTGCCTGCCGCAGGACGACGTCAACCTCACGTCTCCCCCGCTGGCCTCGACGTGCCACGACGCGACCCACGGCGTCCCCGACAGCAGGTTCACCAACAACCCGTTCACCATCGACCACTACATCGCCCCCAGCGACAAGACGTGCCCGGCTCCAGGTGTCTTCGCCGAGAACGGAGTGCTGAAGAACAGCCCCGGGGCGCGGCCCGGCGGCTGCACCCGCGACCTCGTCCACCGCTTCTACCAGGAGCAGTACCAGATCAACGGCGGCAGGCAGAACCGCTACGTGACGGGCTCCGACGCGATCGGGCTGACCATGGGGACGTACGCCACCAAGCGGCTGCCCGTCTACCGCTACCTGCACTCCGCGGGCGCTCCCCACTACGTCATCGCCGACCGCTTCTTCCAGGGCGCCCACGGCGGCTCCTTCCTCAACCACCAGTGGCTGATCGCGGGCCGCGCACCCGTCGACAGCTCGCACGGCAAGCTCGGCGCCGAGCACTCGGTCATCGACGCCAACGGCATGCCCACGGCCTACCCGCAGTACACGCCGACGCGCACGGACGTCGTGGACGGGCAGCTCACCCGGGTCTGCCCCGGCGGCAGCGTCGCGAACTACAAGCTCGCGTGCGGCGACTTCGCGGTCAATACCGTGCAGCCGTCGAGCCCGCCGTTCAAGGCCGGCGACCCCCAGATCGGGCTGATCGACGACAAGCGGTACCCCAACATCGGCGACCGGCTGACGGCAAAGGGGATCTCGTGGAACTGGTACTCCGGAGGCTGGCATGACGCCGCCGCGGGTCACCCGGGCCCGCTCTTCCAGTACCACCACCAGCCGTTCAACTACTACGCCGCGTACGCACCGGGTCAGCCGG
>JAWWPH010000315.1:0-4703 GCA_033850875.1 Nocardioidaceae bacterium
CGACTGATGGTGTCGACCAGCAGCGCATCGCAGCGCACCGTGGACGCCGAGTGATGCGAGCCCTCCAGCACCTGGACCAGGCCGCGGTAGGAGGTCCGGCCGCCGCCGCGGGCCACCGACTTCGAGACGATGGACGACGACGTGTACGGCGCGGCGTGCACCATCTTGGCCCCGGCGTCCTGGTGCTGCCCCTCACCGGCGAAGGCGATCGACAGCGTCTCGCCCTTGGCGTGCTCGCCCATCAGGTAGAACAGCTGGTCATCGCTGACCTTCGACACCGTCGCCTCGTGGCCCATCGACACGTCGTCCTCGCGGACGTCGACATACGGGTAGGTGTCGCTGCGGCTGATCTGGTCGACCAGCAGAGCGTCACAGCGCACGGTGCTGGCGCTGTGGTGGGCGCCGTCGGCGACCTGGACGAGACCTCGGTACGACGTCCGGCCACCGCCTCGTGCGACCGACTTGGAGATGATCGAGCTCGACGTGTACGGGGCGGCGTGCACCATCTTGGCGCCGGCGTCTTGGTGCTGGCCCTCGCCTGCGAACGCGATCGACAGGGTCTCGCCCTTCGAGTGCTCGCCGAGCAGGTAGATGGCCGGGTACTTCATCGTCACCTTGGAGCCGATGTTTCCGTCGACCCACTCCATGGTCGCGCCGGCCTCGCAGGTGGCGCGCTTGGTGACCAGGTTGTACACGTTGTTGGACCAGTTCTGGATCGTCGTGTAGCGGCAGCGACCGCCGCGCTTGACGATGATCTCGACGACGGCCGAGTGCAGGGAGTCCGAGGAGTAGATCGGCGCGGTGCACCCTTCGACGTAGTGCACATAGGCGTCCTCGTCGACGATGATCAAGGTGCGCTCGAACTGACCCATGTTCTCGGTGTTGATGCGGAAGTACGCCTGCAGCGGGATGTCGACCTTGACACCCTTCGGCACGTAGATGAAGGAGCCGCCGGACCACACGGAGGTGTTGAGCGCGGCGAACTTGTTGTCCCCGACCGGGATCACGGAGCCGAAGTACTCCTTGAAGATGTCCTCGTGCTCGCGCAGTGCCGTGTCGGTGTCGAGGAAGATCACGCCCTGCGCCTCGAGGTCCTCGCGGATCGAGTGGTAGACGACCTCCGACTCGTACTGGGCCGCGACGCCGGCGACGAGGCGCTGCTTCTCCGCCTCGGGGATGCCGAGCTTGTCGTAGGTGTTCTTGATGTCCTCGGGGAGGTCCTCCCACGAGGTCGCCTGCTTCTCGGTCGACCGCACGAAGTACTTGATGTTGTCGAAGTCGATCGCGCTGAGGTCGGAGCCCCACGTCGGCAGCGGCTTGCGCCCGAAGAGCTTCAGGCCCTTGAGCCGGAGGTCGAGCATCCACTCGGGCTCGTTCTTGCGCGTGGAGATGTCGCGCACGACGTCCTCGTTGAGCCCTCGCGTCGCCTGAGCGCCGGAGACGTCGGAGTCGGCCCAGCCGTAGTTGTAGCGGCCGATGCCCTCGAGTTCGGGGTTCAGCTGCTCGATGGATGTCATGAGGGTTCCCTTGCGGTCGAGAGTGGGCGTGGGACGTTCGTGGTACAGATGCCGTCGCCGTGGGCGATGGTGGCGAGCCGCTGCACGTGCCGCCCGAGCAGGCGGGCGAAGACCTCGGTCTCGGCCTCGCACAGCTGGGGAAACTCGGCAGCGACGTGTGCGACCGGACAGTGGTGCTGGCAGATCTGGTCGCCGCCGCTGGTGGAGCGGACCGATGCAGCGTAGCCGTCGGCGGTCAGGGCGTCGGCGAGGGCCTGCACCCGGTCGTCGGGATCGGCGGACCCGACCCTGCTGCGGAAGCGGTCCTCGATCTCGGCCGTACGCAGCCGCGCGAACTCCGTCACCGCCTCGGCGCCTCCCGAGTCGCGGACGAAGCGCAGCGCGCGGGCCGCGAGGTCGTCGTAGGCCTGCAGGAACGTGTCGCGCCCGGAGTCGGTGAGGAGGAACACCCTGGCCGGACGACCGCGCCCCCGCGCCCCCTGGATGCGCGGCTCGCGCGCCTCCAGTGCGCCGGCGGCCACGAGCTGGTCGAGGTGGCGCCGGACGGCGGCGGGAGTGAGTGTCAGTCGTTCGGCCAAGGCTGCGGCTGTCGACGGCCCGTTCTCGAGAATGGACCGCGCCACCCGCTCACGTGTCGGTGCGTCGTCGACACCGGGCGCCGCACACTCTGCGGAAGCGACCGGTGGCTCGGACGGCCGCAGCGTTGCTGCAGCGACCTGCACGTTTTTCACAACACCATTGTGTCGTAATTAGTCCGCCCGCTCAAATCCGGCGCGCCGGGCTCACCTAGACTCCAGACGTGAGCGTGCCCGCCGTCGAGGTCACCGACCTCGTGATGAGGTACGGCGAGGTCACCGCGGTCGACGGGCTCTCGCTCCGCGTCGAGCCGGCCACCACGACCGCGATCCTCGGACCCAACGGCGCCGGGAAGACCACCATGCTCGAGACCTGCGAGGGCTACCGGACGCCGCAGTCGGGGAGCGTACGCGTCCTCGGCCTCGACCCCGTCCGTCAGCACGGCGCGCTGGCACCACGGCTCGGCGTGATGCTGCAGGCCGGAGGCGCCTGGTCGGGGGTGCGCGCCGACGAGATGCTCGGCTACGTCGCGTCGCTGTACGCGCACCCGCTTGCTGTCCCAGACGTCGTCGAGCGCCTCGGTCTGGCGTCGTGCGGCCGTACTCCCTACCGCCGCCTCAGCGGCGGGCAGCAGCAGCGCCTCGGGCTGGCGATGGCCATCGTCGGCCGACCGGAGATCGTCTTCCTCGACGAGCCGACCGCGGGGCTCGACCCCCAGTCGCGCCGGGCGACCTGGGAGCTGGTCGAGCAGCTCGCCGCCGACGGTGTCAGCGTCGTGCTGACGACGCACTACATGGAGGAGGCCGAGCGGCTGGCGCGGCGCGTGGTCGTCGTCGACCACGGCCGCGTGATCGCCTCGGGCTCCCCCGGCGAGCTGATGTCGGCCGGGGCCAAGAACACGATCCTCTTCACCGCGAAGCCCGGACTGCACACCGACGAGCTGCTCTGGGCGCTCCCCGAGGAGTACTCCGTCGTCGAGGAACCCGCTGGGCACTACCGCGTCGAGGGTGAGGTCACGCCGCACACGTTGGCGGCGGTCACCGCCTGGTGCGCGTCGCTGGACGTGATGCCCGAGGATCTCGTGATCGGGAAGCACAGCCTCGAGGACGTCTTCCTCGCCCTGACCGGCAAGCGATTGCGGTCATGAGGGGCGAGCCTTGAGCACGGGCCTGAGCTTCGTTCCCGCACCGGCGGCCAACACCTGGTCCGCCATGGTCGTGTCGCACGCCCGGATGGAGCTGCGCCTGCTCGTTCGCAACGGCGAGCAGCTGCTGCTGGCACTGGTGATCCCGCTGCTGCTCCTGACGGGCGGCGCCGAGTCGGGCAAGGTGGTCGACCTGGGCGCCGGCCGGCGGATCGACATCCTCACGCCCGGCGTGGTGGCGCTCGCGGTGATGTCCACCTCGTTCACCTCGCTCGCGATCGCCACGGCCTTCGAGCGCCGCTACGGGGTACTCAAGCGGCTCGGCGCGTCGCCGTTGCCGCGAAGCGGCCTGCTCCTCGGCAAGGTGCTGTCGCTGCTCGCGGTCGAGGCGGCACAGCTGCTCGTCATCTGCGCGGTCGGGCTGGTGCTGGGCTGGCACCCGCACGGAGGTCTGCCAGCCCTGGGCGCGAGCCTCGTACTCGCCGCCGCAGGCACCGCCGCTTTCGCGTCGCTCGGGTTGCTGATGGCCGGCACGCTCCGGGCCGAGGCGACCCTCGCCGGAGCCAACCTCGTGTACGTCGTCCTCCTCGTCGCCGGCGCCGTCGTGGTCCCGCTGTCGAAGTACCCCGGCTGGCTGCATCCGGTGGTGTCGGCGCTGCCGTCCGGCGCGCTGGCCGAGGGCCTCCGGGAGGTCTGCGCCGGCTCGTCGCTCGCCTGGTGGAGAGTCGCCGTGCTGGTCGTGTGGGCGGCGGCGGCCGGCGTGCTCACCTCGAGGACCTTCCGGTGGGAGTAAGGGACCGGCCCGGTCGTACGCTCGTCAAGCGGCTCGCCGTGGCGACGCTCGTCGCCAACGTCGTCATCGTCGTCACCGGAGGCGCGGTCCGGCTGACCGGCTCCGGGCTGGGGTGCCCGACCTGGCCCCGCTGCTCGCGCGGCTCCTTCGTCGTCCACGACGCGCTCGGCGTGCATGGGCTCGTCGAGTTCAGCAACCGGATGCTGACCTTTGTGCTCGCCGCCCTGGTCATCGCCACCTGGGTCACGGTGCTGCGCGTGCGACCACGCCGGTCGTCGTTGCGCACGCTCGCCACGGTGCTGCTGCTCGGCGTCCCGGCTCAGGCGCTGCTCGGCGGGGTCACGGTGCTGAGCGACCTCAACCCCTGGGTCGTTGCGTTGCACCTGCTGCTGTCGCTGGCGATCATCGCCGTCGCGGTCACGCTGGTCCGGCGGATCGACGAGGAGGACCGGCCGCCCGCCCCGACGGTCCCCCGCCCCGTCGTGCTGCTCACCCGGGCGATGTTCGGTTCGGTCTGGGCCGTGCTCTACGTCGGCACTGTCGTCACCGGGTCGGGGCCGCACGCCGGCGACCAGCACGCTCCCCGGACCGGGCTGCCGCCGGGAGCCGTCAGCCAGCTCCACGCCGACCTGGTCTTCCTGCTCGTCGGGTTGACGGTCGGCACGCTCGTCGC
>JAWWPH010000371.1:0-16688 GCA_033850875.1 Nocardioidaceae bacterium
CCAGGACGCAGAGAGTTGGGGAGGCCGGGCTGCAGGTAGAACATCTGCGCCCGCGTCCCGAGGGGGAAGCCGAGGTCCGGTATGACGGGGGAGCTCTGCAGCCAGCCCCCGCTGGGCGTCACCGATACCAGGTTCCCCCAGCGGTCGACCACGTCCACATGACAGGTATCGCCCGGCGCTGCCCCCGTCCGCCTGACCGTGGGCTCCCCGATGGCGGCGTACGCCAGGTCGTCGGGGGACGGATCCGGGAGTGCCGCGAGGACGGGGTGGCGGCCGTCCGGTGAGCCGGGCCTCAGCTCGCGACTCGCGCGCCCGGTGATCGATCCCGCGCGGGCGGATGCGTAGGAGGTCGAAAGCAGGGCCGTAAGGGGGACGTCGGTGACGGCCGGGTCCCCGTACCACGCCTCCCGATCGGCGAAGGCCAGCTTGGCGGCCTCCACGACCAGGTGGACCCACTCGGCCGATCGGACGTCCGCCTCGAGGAGGCCGGCCGCCTCGACCATCATCAGCTGCTGCCCGAGCACCGGCCCCTGTCCCCAAGGTGGCGTCTTGAGGACCTGGTAGCGGTCCGCGAAGCCGGCCACCGTCGGCGGCTCGATCGTGGGCTCCCAACCGGCCAGGTCCTGTCCGGTGAGCAGCCCGGCGTGAGCTCGACCCGTGGTGTCGCGCCAGGCCTTCCGCGCGAACCGATCGACCGCCTCGGCGACGAAGCCGGAGTAGAACGCCCGACGCCCCGAAGCGATCCGCTGCTCTCGCGAGACGCCTGTGCACTCACTCAGGAGGCGGCGATAGGTGCGCGCAGCGGCTCTCATCGTCCAGAACGAGCCGGCCCTCGGTGCGGCCCCGTCGTCGAGCCACACCTCCGCGGAGGGATGCCAGTCGCCGGTGAAGAGGCCCGCGACGGCCTCGATCGCCGCGCTCGTCCCGGGGAGCACGGGGAAGCCGTTCTCGGCGTAGTCGAGCGCGTACGAGAGCACGTCGCCCAGCTCCCAGGTTCCCCACCGCTCCAGCAGAAGGGTCCAGGCACCGAACGCCCCGGGCACCGTGGCAGCCAACGGTCCGCTGCCCGGCACCAGGTCGAGGCCCAGCGACTGGAAGTACGGGATAGACGCCGCGGCCGGCGAGACGCCCTGCCCACACACCACGCTGGGTCCGCGGTCGTCGGCGCTCCAGAGCACCGCCGACAGGTCCCCGCCGGGTCCACTGAGATGGGGCTCCACGATCTGCATGACGAAGCCCGCCGCGACGGCCGCATCGAAGGCGTTGCCGCCGCGCTCCAGCACGCTCATCCCGGAAGCGGACGCGAGCCAGTGCGTTGTGGCCACCATGCCGAAGCTTCCGGTCAGCTCCGGTCGGGTCAGCACCATGGCGCGGTTCCACGCAACGCGGCGGGTGTGACCGGATCCATGACGTCGCCAGTATCGCATCGGCGCTGCCCCGCGATTACCGCATTCCGCCCAGGACGGCCATCGGGGCGTTCTAAGATGCCTTCTCGCTCCGATGAGCGAGGTTCGACCTCGCCGCCGCCTTCCAGGAGCCCCTTGCGATGATTCCCGACCGACGAGCCCGTGACGCTCCACCGGCGCCGAGCGTCAACCTGGGGATCTACTTCGACGACGAGCTGGATCAGTGGGCCAACCAGGAAGGAGCGGCGGTGTGCCAGGAGCACGCGCGCGCCCTGCCCTGCCCGTACCACCGGCGGCTCGCCGACAGTCCGGAACCAACCGGAGAGGTGCCGGAAGGAGAGCGTCCAGCCGACGACTAAAGTAGGGGGCTACGTCTGATCCCGGGCAGCCCAGCCACGACCCGTGAGGCATCCTCTTTTGACGACCACCTCGGCACGCACCAGCTCCACCGACGACACGTCGGTTGTCAAGGAGAAAGCGGAGCAGTCGGGGGAGTACTCGCACGCGCAGATCTTGACGATCCTGTCCGGGCTGCTCCTGGGCATGTTCCTGGCTGCGCTCGACCAGTCCATCGTCGGTACCGCCATCCGCACCATCGCCGACGACCTGAACGGGCTGTCCATTCAGGCGTGGGTGACCACGGCGTACCTGATCACGTCGACGATCACCACACCGATCTACGGGAAGCTGGGCGACCTGTATGGGCGCAAGAAGCTGTTCCTGTTCGCCATCACCGTCTTCATCTGCGGGTCCGCGGCCTGCTCGTTCGCCACCTCGATGCTCATGCTGGCGGGCCTGCGCGCGCTGCAGGGGCTGGGTGCCGGCGGTCTGTTCACCCTCGTCCTCGCCATCATCGGCGACATCGTCTCGCCGCGTGAGCGGGCGAAGTACACGGGCTACTTCATGGCCGTCTTCGCCACTTCGAGCGTGCTCGGGCCGGTGGCCGGAGGGCTCTTCGCCGGGCAGTCGTCGATCCTCGGCGTCACCGGCTGGCGCTGGGTGTTCCTGGTCAACGTGCCGATCGGGATCGCGGCGTTGTTCGTGGTCACGAAGAACCTGCACCTGCACCACCAGCGACGCGAGGCACGCATCGACTGGTGGGGCGCGGTGTCGTTGGTCGTCGCGCTCGTGCCGCTGCTCACCGTCGCCGAGCAGGGTCGCGAGTGGGGTTGGGCGTCTGGCCGGGCGGTCACCTGCTACGCGATCGGCGCGGTCGGCCTGCTCGCACTGTGGCTGGTCGAGCGCGCGATGCGCGACGATGCCCTGATCCCATTGCGGATCTTCAGGCTGCGTGCTGCCGCGGTCGTCATCGGCGCCAGTGTCGTGGTGGGCGCCGGGATGTTCGGGGCGATCACCGTTCTGCCGCAGTACATGCAGATCGTCCACGGTGCGTCGCCCACGGAAGCCGGCCTGATGATGTTGCCGATGGTCGTCGGGATGATGACGGCCGGGATCGTCGTCGGCCAGATCACGGCCCGTACAGGTGCGATCCGCATCTTCCCGATCTTCGGTTCCGCACTCGCGGCGGTCGCGATGCTGGCACTGTCTCGCGTCGGCGCCGACACGAGCCTCCTGTGGGTGATGACCGGCATGCTGTTCCTCGGCCTCGGCATCGGCCAGTGCATGCAGCCGCTCACGATCATCGTGCAGAACGCCGTGCCTCCCAGCGAGATCGGTGTCGCGACCAGCTCGGCCACGTTCTTCCGTCAGGTCGGTGGCACGCTGGGTGTCGCGATCTTCCTCTCACTCCTGTTCAGCACCCTCGGCGGCAACATCGCCTCGGCTTTCAAGGCCGCAGCTCCGGGTATCCAGAAGGCGGCCTCGTCCGGTCAGATCGCGCATACGCAGCTCAACGAGCAGGTGCTCTCCGGTCTGCGCGGCCACGGTCAGGGTGGCGGAGTCTTCGCGTCGGTGCAGAACGACTCCTCCATCATCGGCAGGATGAGCTCCGTGCTCGGGCACCCGTTCAAGGTGGGCTTCGCCGACTCGATGAGCCTCGTACTGCTGTGCGGCGGGTGCTTCATGCTGGTTGCCTTCGCCGTGCTGCTGCTGATGCCGAACGTCGAGCTGCGCGCCACCTCGGCCAGCGCCGCCGTCCGAGCCGAGCATGACGCGGGCCGGACGGGACCGTCGGCACCCCCGCTGGACACCGAGGAGGCTCGCGCTGGCGGTGCCCACCGGGCTCAGGTTGCCGTGGTGGTCGGCGACACGCCTGTCGAGCCGGCTACCGGGAGGCACCTACGCCCGACCCGGCCCGAGGAGCGCTAGGCCGAGGCCGGCCCGCTTGTGCTCGCCTCGGCGCACGACGTGGCCGAGCCGGCGGGACGAAGAGAACGCGGAGCAGAAAACTGCACCAGGGCCTCGGTCAGGCGGCGTACTCGAGACCATCGAGACATGTCCGAGGACAGTCGCGAACCGGTCGTCCGAGACGCGACCCCTGCGCTTCAACACTCGTACTGCTCGTGGTGGCCCGGACCCGAGCGACGTCGTCACGCTCTGCAGGAACCGGGCTCACGGCGCCGATCCCGCTGGAGCACCCGGCGTCACCGACCCCGACTGCATCGTCTGCCTCGACCTGTTGACGCAGGCACGCCAGTGCCTCCGCGCGGCCTGCCCAATGGGCATGACTCGCTGAACTTCTCTCTCACATAGCGTGATCATTTCCTAACTGAGTGTGATTTCACCGCGTACCGTGGCCCTCATGTCACTTCCACCGGTAACGCCTGTCCGCCGTCGCCTCGGACCGACGGCACAGGCGATGGCCTCGCTTGGAGCCGTGTCGGCAGCGTTGATGGTGTCGGCGAGCTCGGTGGAGCCCGCCCAGGCGTCAGCTCCGCCGGCGAGCACGCTCGCCTTCCGCGCAGCATCGTGGTGGAACACTCCGATCGGCTCGGCCGGCGTCGACCCGCACAGCCGGGCGTACATCAAGGACTCACAGACGCGAGCACACACCCAGCCCTACCTCAAGCTGGTCCTGGGCCGCTGGGGAAGCCCCACGTACACGGCCCGGGCGTCAGACCATCGCTACCGCATCCGCCCGACGGCATACGGTCCGACCGTCACCGTCCACATCCCCGCGCACGCGAACCCGCGCGCCACGACGGACGCTCAGATGACAGTGCTCGACCGCTCCAGCAACCAGAGCGTCGGCCTGTGGCGCGCCGCGTACCACGCCAAGACCCATCGCTGGACCGCAGCCGGCACCGACCGGTACTACCTCAGCTCCACCGGCATCCAGCAGTCGCTTCCGGGGGGCTATCGCGGCAACGACGGGCACCGCGGGATTCCGTCCACGTACCGGGCCGTGCACAAGAAGGACGTCATGTCCGGCGCGATCCACCACCGCCTCGAGCTGTTCTGGTGGGCGACCGCCGGGCACACGCCCGCTGGACGCCAGGCCTACTTCCCGATGAGCGGTTCAGAGCAGCACAAGGGAGGTGTCGTACCCGAAGGCATCGTGCTCCGCATCAAGCCGTCCGTGAACCTGAGGGCGAAGCACCTGTCTCCGGCCGCACTGGTCATCGCGAGGGCGCTCAAGCGGTACGGCGGCATCATCGGCGACAACTCCGGCTCGGGCAACAATCTGAAGCTGCAGTCGAACGCGAACTGGACGCGCAGCCTGCGGAAGAACTCGCTCGAGTCGATCGGCTGGCGCGACTACGAGTTCGTCCGGGGAGGCGCCCGGCGGTAGCGGGATCCGGCGCCGCGGGAGGCTCGGCCGGGAAGCCGCCTCACGAACCGAGTACGTCATGGCCCACCCCGAGCGCGGCTGTTAGTCTGCCTGCTGCCGGTTGTTCTGCCCTAGGAAGCCCCAGTGAGGGCTGGCGCCGAGGCCGGTCCGGAGGCGGGGTGCATGAGCAAACCGACGATACTGACCGTCGACGACGACCCCATGGTCTCTGCCGCCGTCGCACGCGACCTCCGCAACCGGTACGGGTCCGGCTACCGCATCGTCCGGGCGACGTCGGGGCAGCAGGGGCTGACCGTCCTGGCGCGGCTCGCACTCCGCAACCAGCCCGTGGCGTTGATCGCGTCGGACCAGCGGATGCCGCAGATGACCGGGATCGAGATGCTCGAACAGGCGCGCACGCATGCGCCGACCGCGAAGCTCCTGCTCCTCACCGCCTACGCCGATACCGATGTCGCCATCAAAGCGATCAACGACATCGAACTCGACTACTACCTGCTCAAGCCCTGGGACCCTCCCGAGGAGCGGCTGTACCCCGTCGTCGACGACCTGCTCGACGACTGGAAGCAAGCGAACCCCGACCACGCTTCGGACGTTGGCGTGGTCGGGCACCGGTGGTCCGACCGCGCTCACGACATCAAGACGTTCCTCGCTCGCAACCACGTGCCGTACCGGTGGTACGACATCGAGCGCGACACCGAGGCGCAGCGGCTCTCCGACCTGGCGCAGGCCACCAGGGACGACCTGCCGTTGGTGCTCGTCCCCGACCACGACGTGCTCCGGCGTCCGTCCACCGTCGAGCTGGCCGGCGCGCTGGGACTGCGGACGCGCGCCGAGCAGCCCCTGTACGACCTGTGCATCGTCGGGGGCGGTCCTGCCGGACTTGCCGCCGCCGTCTACGGCGCGTCCGAAGGTCTGACGACCGTCATCGTGGAGCGGGAGGCGCCGGGTGGGCAGGCCGGCCAGAGCGCTGCCATCGAGAACTACCTCGGCTTCCCCCGGGGCCTCACCGGTTCCGACCTGACGCACCGCGCCGTCGCGCAGGTGAGCCGCTTCGGCGCCGAGATGGTGCTCGCGCGAGGAGTGGTCGCACTGGAGACACGAGGGCCTGTGCATGCCGTGATCTTCGACGACGGGTCCGGTGAGATCGAGGCGCGAGCCCTGATCGTCGCCACCGGCGTCTCGTACCGACGGCTGGAGGCGGCGGGGCTCGACGAGCTGACCGGTCGAGGCGTCTACTACGGAGCAACCGCCAGCGAGGCGAGCTCGTGCGAAGGCGACGACGTGTACGTCGTGGGCGCCGCCAACTCCGCGGGGCAGGCAGCCCTCAACCTGGCGCGGTTCGCGAAGCGCGTGGTGCTGGTGGTGCGCGGGCCCACCCTGGAACACACGATGTCGCGGTACCTCGTCGACAGGATCCTCGCCGCGGCCAACGTCGAGGTCAGGTACCGGAGCGAGGTCGTGGCGTGTACGGGCGACGGTCACTTGGAGACGCTCACGCTTGCCGACCGGGGGAGCGGTACCACGGAGGAGGTGCCCGCGAGCTGGCTGTTCGTCTTCATCGGCGCGTCACCGCACACCGAGTGGCTCGGTCAGGACATCGCGCGCGACGAGAAGGGGTTCGTCGTGACCGGGCAGGATCTGCTGGCCGCTACCTCTCCGAGGCGCTGGCCGCTGGACCGGGCACCGTACGCGTTGGAGACCAGCGTCCCCGGAGTCTTCGCGGCCGGCGACGTAAGGCTCGACTCGATGAAGCGGGTCGCGTCCGCCGTCGGTGAGGGCGCGATGGCGGTCTACCTCGTGCACCGCTACCTGGCCACCGTCTGATCGGAGGGGCCGCTGATGGAGGGCCGCGATCTTCGCCCGCTCGCGCTGTTCGACGGGCTCAGCGACGAGCAGGTCGACGACCTGGCCCGTTCCGGTGACGAGGTCCGCATCGAGCCGGGTGTCGAGCTGTTCCACGAGGGCGAGCACGCGGACTTCTGGTGGCTGCTGGTCGACGGCGCCATCGACCTGCGTCGGCGTCTCGGCCGGGAGGAGACCGTCGTCGGGCGGATGGACGTACCGGGGCGCTGGGCCGGTGGCTTCCGCGCCTGGGACGAGCACGGGGTCTATCTCGCCACCGGACGAGGCGTCACCTCCGGTCGGGTGCTGCGAGTGCCGGCGGAGGTGCTCGCTCGACGGGCCGACTCGTGGTTCCCGTTCGGGGTGCACCTCATCAAGGGCCTGTACGCGACCGCACGGACCATCGAGTCGACGGCGAGGCAGCGCGACTCGCTCGTCACCCTCGGCACGCTGTCAGCGGGTCTCGCACACGAGATCAACAACCCGGCCGCCGCCGCCTCGCGTGCCGTCGACTCCCTCGAAGGGGCCTGCGCGACACTGCTCGCGTCGCTGCGCCGGCTCGCAGACGGCGACATCTCGGCTCTGCAGTTCACGTCGCTGGACGCGCTGCGATGCGAGATCGAGACCCAGCAGGCGCAGACGGACCCCCTGGTGGCCGCGGACCTCGAAGAGGAGCTGTCCACCTGGCTGGCCGAGCACGGGGTCGAGCGGGACTGGACCATCGCTCCGCCGCTCGCGTCCGCCGGAGCCGACGTCGCCTGGTGTGAACGGGTGGCCGAGGTGCTTCCCGGTGACGCGCTGCAGCCGGGCCTCGAGTGGGTCGCGAGCACCATGTCGGTCGGCACTCTCCTCGCCGAGGTGCGGGAGTCGACCCGCCGCATCTCCGACCTGGTCGCGGCCGTCAGGTCGTACTCGCAGATGGACCGGGGATCCGTGCAGCTGATGGACGTGACTGACGGACTGGAGAGCACGCTCGTGATGCTGGGCCACAAACTGCGCGACGGGGTCGAGGTGGTGCGGAGCTACGGCGCGGATGTCCCGCGCATCCAGGCCTACGCCGGCGAGCTCAACCAGGTCTGGACCAACCTCATCGACAACGCCGTCGACGCGATGGACGGCGTCGGCCGACTCGAGATCGGTACCCGGTCCGATGGGGACCACGTCGTGGTGGAGATCACCGACAGCGGCGCCGGCATGCCGCCCGATGTGGCGGCCCGGGCGTTCGAGGCGTTCTACACCACGAAGGACGTCGGCCGCGGGACCGGGCTGGGTCTCGACATCGCACGCCGCATCGTCGTCGAGCGGCACAACGGCACCATCGACATCGACTCGATGCCGGGGAGGACGGTGCTCCGCGTCAGCCTTCCGGCTCCCGCGGCACCAGGGACGTGACGAACGCCTGCGGAGTACCCGGCAGGCTCAGAAACCGTGCCTCTCGAGCCAGGCCAGGCTCGCGTCGGCCACCTCGGCCCACCCGTGGTCGATGGTCAGGGAGTGCCCTCGGTCTGCGAACTCCTGCAGATCGGTGACCGCGGTGGAGCCGCGGTACTGCTTGAGGGTGGCCTTGGTGATGGACTCCGGGACCGTGTGGTCCTTTCCCCCCATGATGAGCAACAGCGGCCCCCGCTGGTCGTTCTTCGTGTCGACCGCGGCGGGGGAGTGGAGGGAGAAGTTCGATACGGCGGCCTCGAAGAGCGGCTTCCCGGGGGAGGGAACCGCCCACTGGGCGTGCAAGGCGTTGGACTCGTCCTCCGGCAGCGCGTTGCCGAAGCTGTACCGGAACTGGTCGGGGGTCAAGGCGACCGCGCGATGCCTGTTGGCGGGGTTCTTGAACACGGGCAGCGTGGCGTGCAGCGCCGACAGGGGCAGCGGGAGCACTCCCTTGATCTGGGCGGCGTCGATGGCGACGGCTGCGGCAGCCGCGTCCATGCCGAGCAGCTTCTGCGCGATCATGCCGCCGAACGAGTGACCGACGATGATCGGCTTGGCAGGCAGGGCACGGATGACGGTCAGGTAGTGCTCCACGACGTCGTCGATGCCTTTGTCGGCAACGGCCTCCGGGTGCTGACGCGTCTCCTCGACCGTGCCCGCGACGCCAGGCCAACCCGGTGCGGTCGCTGTGTACCCGGCGGCTTCGAAGCGGTCCACCCACGGCTGCCAGGCGGTGGGATGGATCCAGAGACCGTGGATGAAGACCACGGGATTCGCTTTGGTCGGCATCGGGGCCGCCTTTCGAGGTCGAGGTGTTGCTCACTGCTCAACGACGCCCGCGTGAGGTCGCCGAGCTGCTGGCACGGTCCTGACTCCGGGGTTCACGATAGGGCTCCGCCGTGCGCCGGTGCGACCCAGGTCCGCCGACCGGCCGCAAATGTCGCCTGGACCGGGCGCAAATGTCGCCTCGAGTGGGCGCAAATGTCGCGTCGAGTGGCGCGCAAATGTCGCGTCGAGTGGGCGGGAATGGCGCGTCGACCGGGCGGGGATGTCGCGTCGACCGGGCACAAATGCTCTCGTCAGGGTTTGCTAGACCCGGCGGCCAACTCCGGTGCGCGCATCTCCGCCCGCTCGAGCGAGCATTCTCGCCCGGTCGAGCGAACATTCCCGCCCGGTCGAGCGAGCATTTCTGGCCTCTCGACCCGCGGGTCAGGGGACGAGGACGAGCTTGCCGCGGACGTGGCCGCCCTGGCTGACCCGGTACGCCTCGGCGGCGCGATCGAACGGGAACGTCTGCACCTTGATCACCAGCTTGCTCTGGGCGAGCAGGTCGGCGACCTCGGCCAGCGCCTTCATCGGCTGGCTGTCGGCGTCTCCGCCGGTGACCTGGATGCCGGCCTCGCCGGCACCGAAGTTGGCGATGCTGACCACCCTCGAGGGCTCCGGCACCAGGCTGATCAGCTCCTCGACAGGGGTCTTGCCCACGACGTCGAAGACGGCGTCGACGCTCCCGCCCGCGGCCTCCTTGACCCTGGCGGCGACGCCCTCGCCGTACAGGACGGGGATGGCCCCGATCTCGCGCAGGTATCCGTGGTTGCCCTCGCTCGCCGACGCGATCACCCGGAGTCCCCGGGCGACCGCCATCTGCACGACAACCGCTCCAACGCCGCCGGCGCCGCCGTCGACGAACAGGGTGTCGCCGGACTGGACGCCGAGCAGACGCAGCCCGCGCTCCGAGGTCTCCCCGGCGACGCCTGCCGCAGCCGCAACCGCCCAGTCGACCGACGCCGGCTTGGGTGCCCAGGCGGTCAGTACGGCGTACTCCGCCTGCGTGTTGCTGCCCCTGCCGAGCACGTCGTCGCCGACCGAGACACCGGTCACGCCTGCTCCGACTTCGTCGACGACACCGGCGGCGTCGAAGCCGAGATAGCCGGTCCCGGACAATGGCTTGCCACCCGCGAGCATCCCGCCGAGCGCCTTCCAGTCGATCGGGTTCACGCTGGCCGCGCGCACGGCGATGCGGATCTGTCCCGCACCCGCATGCGGTTCTGGGGCGTCGGCCCAGTTGAGTGCCTCGGGTCCTCCGTAAGAGGTGTATTGCAGCGCACGCATCTGACAGTCCTTCCAGTCGTGGGTTGGTTGGTTCTCGACGTCAAGTGATGCGCGACCGGATTCTATTCCGTGACACCGATGCCGAACGCGGACATGGCTCCAGCCCTACGCACCTCCAGGTGACGTCGTCGATCACTTCGACGCGCGACGCTGGTCAGTATGAGACAGCTGCCGGTACCCACGACAACGGAGGACCCATGACGACGGCGCCGATATTGAACAGCCTGCTGCTCGGGACGACGGACGTGGAACGGCTACGCACCTGGTATGTCGACATACTGGGTGGGGAGCTGGACCCCGACGGCTTCCTGCACTTCGGGCCGGTGGCGGTGCTGATCACGCCTCGCGACGACGTGCCATCAGCCAGTGCGGAGCCGGGGCGCGTCATCCTCAACTACACGGTCTCCGACATCGCCGCCACCGCCCGGCTCCTCGACTCTCAAGGGGTGAGCTGGGTCTCCCCGGTGGAGTACCGGGACGAAGGCGGCGCCTGGTTCGGGACCGTCCACGACCCCGACGGCAACTACGTGCAGCTCATCCAGCTGACGCCCCAGTACTGGGCGCAACGCCGGGCACGGCACGCAGGAAGCCCGCTTGCTCGAGCCACCCTCCGTGACGCGAGCATCGGGGTGCGGCTGCCGGCGCAGGACCTGGCGCGGGCGCGGGCCTTCTACGCCGAGCGGCTCGGCCTCGAACCATCCGAGGAGCGCGAGGGCGGGCTCCGCTACTCGTGCGCCGGGGACTCCTTCGTGGTCTTCGCGTCGACCGGTCGCGCCTCGGGCGTGCACACGCAGATGGGCTTCTACGTGCCCGACATCGAGGCGGCGGTCGCAGAGCTGCGCGACCGCGGCGTCACGTTCGACCCGGTGGAGCTCCCGGGAGTCCCGTCACGCGAAGCGATCGTGGACATCCCCGGGAACTACCCCTCGACCGGAGCCGTGGGGGAGCGCGCCGTGTGGTTCCACGACAGTGAGGGCAACCTCCTCGGGCTGGGACAGCTGGTCATGCCCGGTACCCCCGACGCCGACCGCTTCTGAACGGAGCAGCGCGCTCCGCCCGGTTCCCACGATCCGAGGGGTGCTACTCGTCGATCGTCACCTGTCGCTTGTCGAAGGCCACATAGCCGCTGTAGTCCTTCCCGACCCGGTCGAACGAGGCCGGATACGGCTTCGGGTAGCTCCACGCCGCGTCGTGGTACATGGACCCGCCTGCCGAGACGTCATGGTATTGGGCCACGCCCTTCCAGGGGCAGGTGTACGGCGTCGAGCTGTCGCTGAAGGCCTCGGCGCTCAACGAGTCGGGAGGGAAGTAGTGGTTGCCCTCGATCGGGATGAGGTCGGACTCGGGGGCTTCGGCGATGGTCACGCCGTCGATGGTGGCTTTCACGTGTGTCCTTTCGGGCTGTGTATCCGGCGACAACACCGTCCGGGCCCGGTCCCTTCCCACCCTGCGTGAGCAGCTTGGGCTCTCGTTCACCCACTGGGTCCGAACCGCTCCACCCGGATCCGCCCGACCGGGACGCCGCTGTCCATCAACAGCATGCTGGCGCCCTCGGCGAAGGCCGCCGAGCCGCACACGAAGCCTCCGTCGACGGCGCTCGCGTCGCCGACCAAGCCAGCGACCTCGTCGCGTCTCAGGCGACCGCGGGCACGTCCGCCGACCGGGTCGTCCTCCCGGGTGAGGGCGATCAGCGCGCCGTGGTCTCGGAGTTCGTCCCTGTACGGCAGGTCCGCCAGGGTCCGGGTTGAAACGGCGAGGCGGAGCAGGTCGCGCCGGTCCCGGTCGCCGGCGTGACGCAGCATCGCGACGAAGGGCACGACGCCCGACCCGCCGGCGACGCCGACGGCCGGGGAGTCGGCTCGCCACACGAACCAGCCGCCGATCGGCCCCTGCACCTCGAGCTCGTCGCCCGGCACCACGACGTCGGCGAGGAAGGTGGACACCTCGCCGTCGTCGAGGCGTTCGACGAAGAACTCGACGAGCGGGTCCGACGGTGGCGATGCGATCGAGTACGAGCGTTGGGCGACGTACCCGTCGGGGGCGGTGAGCCGGATCGCGTAGTGCTGACCGGGCAGGTGGTCGACCCGGTCGGCCACCTCGAGCCGTAAGCGCACGCCGCGCGGGGTCGGATGCGAGACCTCCTTGACGACTGCGTGGCGACGACCCCCGGCAGGGGCTGGTACGCCCGAGAGCAGCTCAGTCACCCTGGTAACGCTGCTCCCGCCAGGGATCCCCGAGGTCGTGGTAGCCGTTGCGCTCCCAGAACCCGGGCTCGTCGTGGTCCAGGACCGTCAGCCTGGTGACCCACTTGGCGCTCTTCCAGAAGTACAGGTGGGGGACCAGCAGGCGGACAGGTCCGCCATGATCGGTCGGGAGCGGGCGACCTTCGTGCGACCACACGATCCACGCCTGCCCGCCGGTCAGGGAGCTCAGCGGCAGGTTCGTGGTGTACCCCGTGGTCGACGTCGCCAGCACGTGGCTGGCCCCGGCAGCCGGCTTCGCGACCTCGAAGAGCAGGTCGAGGCTGACGCCGCCGAAGCTCGTGTCGAGCTTCGACCACGTGGTGACGCAGTGGATGTCACCGCGGTACTCGGACTGCGGCACCTCGTGCAGCTCCCGCCACGTCCACGTGTGCTCGCGCTCGACCAGTCCGTCCACGGTCATCGTCCACGCTTCGGGGTCCAGCCGCGGGGTCACTTCCGCGGTGAGCACCGGGAACTCCGCACCGATGTCGTACTGACCCGGCGGCAGGCGCGGGTCGCGCTCTCGGTGCCGCCGACCGAGGAACCCGCGAGTAGGTTGCGCCATGGCCATCCTCCCTGTCCGCGGGCCACACTACCGACATGAGTGACCCCTTCCTCGGCGAGATCAGGCTCTTCCCGTACACCTTCACCCCGGTCGGCTGGTCGCCGTGTGACGGCCGGCTGCTCTCGATCGCGGAGAACACCGCGCTCTTCTCGCTCCTCGGTACCACGTACGGAGGCGACGGCAAGGTGACGTTCGCCCTCCCGGACCTGCGCGGTCGCGTCGCGGTCTCGTCGGGGCAGGGCCCCGGCCTGAGCGACCGCCAGCTGGGAACGGCAGGCGGCGAGGAGTCGGTCACCCTCACCGCCGACGGCCTGCCCGCCCACAGCCATGGCGTGATCGCCAACGGCACCAAAGGCGCCAGCGCCTCCCCGGCGGGGAAGGTGCCCGGGCACGCGAGCGGGGCGACCGTGTACGCCGATGCCAGTGACGGCGCCCAGCTCAAGCACACGACGATCACGGCGACCGGAGGCAACCAGCCGCACGACAACCTCCAGCCGTACCTGGCCCTGAGCTACTGCATCTCGATGGCCGGCGTCTACCCCACGCATCCCTGAGCGGCGCCTTCCGGTACATGCCGGAGCGTCCCATTGACGAAGCGGAGCGTGAGGTGGCAGGCTCCCCGATCGCGGGTGCCGAGATCCCGCTGCTGACCTCAAGGGGCGCTCGTGGCGTACACCGACCTCCTCCGTTCGGACTCCGTTAACCTGGAGATCGGGGACGTGCTCCGCGCGTCTCCGGCAGTGCTGCTCAGCCTTGGTCCCGGGGCCGTGGCGGGTCTCCAGCAGCTCGGCATCGAGACGGTGTTCGACCTGGCCCGGTCCGCGACCTTCGCCGCGGCGGACCTCGTCCTCGCCGCCGGAAGTGACCCCTCGACACCGGAGTCGCGGGTGGGTGCGCTGCCCTCGGACGTACTCGTACCGTCGGCGATGGCCTCGATAGCCGAGGCGGAGAACCTGCCTGTCTCGTCGCTTCGGGCAGTCGCGGCGGTGGACCAGAACGGCGCGCTCGCGGAGACCCTGGGCGTCACGACGGTGCGGGACTTCGCACTCTGGCCGCCGTACCTCGCTGCCCGGTCGATCCTCGACGAGGCCACCCAGAACGGCGCGCCGGCGACCGACGACACCCCCGGGGACCTGCTGCCCATGAGCGGGCGGTACCCGACCGAGCGCGCGTACTACTCCTCGTACATCCTCGCCGACGTCGACCCGATCGGTGACGTGCACGGTGCGCTCGAGGACGCCGGGCCGATCGACCCGCTGCCGGCGGTGACGGCGCCGGGCTTCACGAGGCCCGTTCGCGGGGCACGGCTGACGTTCGCCCAGTCCTGGTACTCGCAGGGGGTCGCGCTGGGTCAGCTCCTGCACAGCCTGGCGCTGGCACCGGGGGAGAGCACCAGGCTCGCCATGATCGACTGGTCGCGGCAGCAGTCCGCCACCCAGTCGGAGCAGGCGGGCCAGACCGAGCAGCTGATGGGCGACGTGTCCCAGAAGCGGGCGATGAGCGAGGTGCAGGGTGCCGTCGCGCGGGAGGCGCAGAACGGCTTCTCGAACACGTCGGCGTCGTCGACGCAGATGCAAGGCGGGGTCTCGACCGGTTTCAGCCTGGGACCGGTGACCCTGGGCGGCAGCTTCAGCGGGAGCCAGGCGACCGCACAGTCCGCGACCGTCACCGGGTCGTCGGGGGTGCGGAGCATCAGCGCCGCCATGACGCAGAACGTTGCCGACGCGACGCACCAGGCCGCGAGCTCGGCACGGAACATGTTCGCGTCCGTCGTGCGGGAGCTGTCGCAGTCCGAGCACGAGAGCTTGAGCACCCGGGTCATCGCGAACTACAACCACATGCACGCCATCACCGTCCAGTACTACGAGGTCGTGCAGGTGTACCGGACGGTGATCGGGCTCCACCGCTTCGAGCCCTGCCTGTATGTGCCGATGAAGCTGGTGGACTTCACCGCCACCAACGGTTCCGGCGTGAGCGCCGGCGACACCGTCGTCCGCCGCTACCGGGCGGCGCTGCAGGCCGCCGCACTGGACGCCCGGACGGCCGCCCTGCTCGCGCCCGACACCCTCGGAGTCGTGGAGATCCAGCCCAGCATCCAGGGCTACCAGACCGTGACCCGCGGCGTGACCGTCGACGCGAACGGCAATCAGGTCCCGGTGATCGACCGGGAGCCCATGTCCGGTGTCGTCGCACCCCCCTTGCCGCCGGAGCGGGCCTCCCAGTTCTCCTCGGCGCTCGCGGCGTTGCGGCGTCAGCTCGGACGCGACATCCTGACGCGGTCGGGCGACACGCTCGAGGCGCCGGACGAGCTGGTCCTCAACGGCATCAGTGTGGGCTTCAACTGCCAGCAGGTACGCCTGCAGTACGCCGACGGTTCCACGCCGACGGTGGTGGCGGCTCCGATCCAGCCGTCGGGGGACCCGTTCCAGGTGTCGTTCGACCCGGTGCCACTGTCGCAGCTCAGCTCGCTCGATCTCGACATCGGCACGGACACGGGGTGGGCCGTCGGGCCGCTCACCCTCGACGTGTCGTATCAGGGGCTGCCCCTCCAGATCCCGCTCTCCGTCGCCCTCGGAAGCGAGGGAACGTTCATGACGGCGGCGACCTTCACCCGTCAGGTCGCCGCAAAGGCCCTCCTCCAGCACCTGCAGGACCAGCAGCTCTACTACAGCCAGGTGGTGTGGCAGGCCATGGACTCCGCGACCGTGGCGCTGCTGCTCGGCGGCTACACCTACCGGGACCTGCCACTCGGGCAGACGGTGGACCCGTCGCCGCTCGGGGTCACCGGCAACTACCTGATCTTCCGGATGCCGTGGGAGGCCCGCGACCTCCTCGACCCGGGCCTGGAGCCGAGCCCGGGCATCGCCGCAGTGCAACGCGACCAGCCCTGGTACGACTGGATCAGCCGGCATGCCGACTACTCCACGACGCAGGAGGACCTGGTTCCGCTGCCCAGCGGAGGGGTGTTCGCCGAGTCCGTCCTCGGGCGTTCGAACAGCGCGGAGAAACTCGACATCACCCGGTTCTGGAACTGGCAGGACTCGCCGATCCCACTGCAGCCACCGGACATCGCCGCGCTGCAGTCCGGCTCTCGTGCGCAGGCCGACAACACGACGCCGACAGGTCTCGCCGCTCCCGTGGTTGCGTTCAACAACCCGCCGGCCATCCCCGACCCTGCAGGGATCGGTGCCGCGCTGGGTGCGGTCGCGAACGGCTCCATGTTCCGCGACATGAGCGGCGCGGCCACCACGCAGGCGCTCGCCGCCGCCGCGCTCGCGAGCGCCGGGCAAGGAGCGACCGGCGCAGGTGCCCAGGCAGCCGCGAGCGCAGCGGCCGCCGCGCAGAAGGAGATCGAGATGGCCAAGCTGGCGGTGTCCGTGCTGACCGGCGGCGCCGGT